>JASBRM010000321.1 GCA_030149405.1 Neptuniibacter sp.
TGTTGACGCCAAGACCTGTAAGCTGGTGGTGCTAGATCAGAATATCCAATCCATGACCAAGTTTAAGCAGATCATTGGGCGCGGCACCCGTATTGATGATCGCTACAACAAACTATGGTTCACTATCCTGGACTTTAAAAAAGCAACAGAGCTGTTCGCTGATGAACGATTTGATGGTCTCCCGGAGACGGTTTTAGTTACCCCACCTGAAGACATTATCGATGAAGAAAATGAGGAGTTCATCGATGAGCTTAACGGTGTAGAAGAAGATGAGAACCCCGAGGGTGAAACCGGTGTAGAGGAAGAGCCTGGTGGTAACGATGCTGGTAGCGGTGAACCTGACTGGGGTGATGGCGGTGATACCGGCGGTGAAGAAGGCGGTTTCATTAAGTACCAAGTATCAGGCGTTACCGTTAAAAAGCTAGATGAACGTGTTCAGTATTATGATGCTGACGGTAAGCTGGTTACAGAGTCCTTCAACGATTACACCCGTAAAACAGTGAAGAAGCATTTTGCCTCACTGGATGATTTTGTCCGTAAATGGAAAGATACCGAGCGAAAGCAGGTCATCATTGATGAGCTTGCAAGCGAAGGGGTTATCTGGGAAGCCTTTACTGAAGATGTAGGTAAAGACTTAGATCCATTCGATCTGATCTGCCATATAGTATACGATCAGCCGCCGCTGACGCGTAAAGAACGTGCGAATAACGTCAAGAAACGTAACTACTTCACCAAATACTCTGATACCGCTCAGAAGGTTCTGGATGCTCTGCTGGATAAATATGCTGATACAGGCGTTCAGGAAATAGAGAATGTGAATGTACTCAAGGTGAAACCATTAGATCAGATCGGTTCCCCATTAGAGATTGTGAAGAAAGGCTTCGGCGGTAAACCTGCGTATCAGCAAGCTATCAGCGAATTGGAAGATGAGTTGTACCGGGACGACTCGCAGAGTGCATGAAGTTAAATAATCCTAAGTATTTATAATCAGGCAGAACCCCTGTGATAGGGATTCTGCCGTTTTGTTTTGAACAAGAAGTAAGTAGAAAAAGTTATGTCCATCAGTTCCGTAATTAAATCGATCCAAGACATCATGCGTAAAGATGCGGGTGTAGACGGTGATGCTCAGCGTTTAGGTCAGCTATCTTGGTTACTGTTCCTGAAAGTTTTTGATGCACAGGAAGAGCTGCTGGAGTTTGAACAGGATAACTATAAAGAACCAATTCCCGAGAAGTACCTGTGGCGTAACTGGGCTGCTCACGAGCAAGGCATTACGGGTGATGAGTTACTTGAGTTTATCAATGATGACCTGTTCCCGGATCTGAAGAACCTAGTCGCACCGATCGATAAGAACCCACGTGGTTTTGTGGCTAAAGAAGCCTTTAGTGATGCGTTCAACTACATGAAGAACGGTACGCTGCTTCGCCAGGTGATCAATAAACTTAACGAGATAGACTTTACCGATTCAAAAGAGCGTCACCTGTTTGGTGATATCTACGAGCAGATTCTGCGAGATCTACAAAGTGCAGGTAATGCTGGTGAGTTCTATACCCCTCGAGCGGTAACCCGTTTTATTGTGCAGATGATGGACCCTCGGCTGGGTGAATCTATCTTTGACCCCGCGTGCGGTACAGGTGGCTTTTTAGCCTGTTCATTTGACCACGTGAAGAATCAATATGTGGAAACTGTAACTGATCACCAGGCGCTGCAGAAGCAGATTCGAGGTGTTGAGAAGAAGCAACTACCTCATCTGTTATGTACAACCAATATGCTGTTGCATGGCATTGAGGTGCCAGTGCAGATTCGACATGCAAATACGCTTAACCAGCCTCTTTCTAGCTGGGATGAAGGGGATCAGGTGGATGTGATCGTTTCCAATCCGCCATTTGGTGGTACAGAAGAAGACGGTATCGAGAAGAACTTCCCGGCTGAATATCAGACCCGTGAAACAGCAGACCTGTTTCTACAGCTGATTATTGAAGTACTAAAAGAGAAAGGGCGTGCAGCTGTGGTATTACCAGACGGCACGCTATTTGGTGAAGGTGTTAAAACCAAGATCAAAAAGTTGTTACTGGAAGAATGTAATCTCCATACATTAGTGCGTTTGCCTAACTCGGTATTTGCACCATACACCAGTATTAAAACTAATATTCTCTTCTTCGATAAAGGCGTACCTACACAGGATGTTTGGTACTACGAAGTACCTTTACCTGCTGGTGTAAAAGCTTTCAATAAAACCAAACCAATGAAGCTGGAAGACCTAGCCGGCTGTACCGATTGGTGGGGTGAAGGCAATAGCCTGACAGATAAGATCAAACGTCAGAATCGCCAGGAAAATGAGCACGCCTGGAAAGTGAGTATTGATGAGATTGTAGAGCGTAACTACAACCTCGATATCAAAAACCCCCATGAAGAAGAACAGGTCGTTCATGACCCTGAAGAGTTGTTAGCTGAATATCATCAACAGCAGCAAGAGATTGGTGAACTACGTAACCAGATCAAAGGTATTCTGGCAGACGCCCTTGCACCTTCTCTCTCCTCAAATTCTGAGCGAGGTGAAGCCTAATGGGGTTTGCAAATGTAGAGCAATTGATTACTGATCATATTGATCTATGGACTTCTGCAATCGAGAACAAGAGCAGTAGCGGTAGAGGTAGTTCAAAAAAGCAAGGCCTATACGGTATTAAAAAGCTTCGTGAGTTGATTCTGGAGTTGGCTGTAAGAGGCAAGTTAGTCCCACAAAATATGAATGATGAACCTGCGTCGACTTTGCTTGAGAAGATTGCAGACGAAAGGTGCAGGTTAATTAAAGAGAAAAAGATAAAGAAGCGTAAAAAACTGCCCGAAATTCAAGCAGAGGACCAGCTTTTTGAACTGCCTACTGGCTGGGAATGGACTCAACTAGGTGATGTAGTTGAGGTCTTAGATAGTTTGAGAAAGCCAATATCAAAAAAAGACCGCACTGAAGGACCTTACCCATACTATGGGGCATCTGGAATCGTTGATTACGTAGCAGATTATATATTTGATGAAGACTTGGTACTCATTGGTGAGGATGGTGCCAAATGGGGAAGAGGTGATTACACTGCATTCACTATTGGAGGGAAAGCATGGGTAAATAATCATGCCCATGTTGTCCGGACTTATCAGGGACTTTCAGATAACTTCTTGGTTTATGCTTTAGCTCAGCAAGATCTCCAGAAATATATTACTGGTATTACAGTACCAAAACTTAACCAAGCTAAGTTAGTTTCAATTGTTTTACCTGTTCCATCTCTTGCGGAACAAGAAAGGATTGTAGCTAAAGTCGATGAGCTAATGGCTCTCTGCGATAAACTAGAAGAGCAGACAGAAAACAATATCGAAGCTCATCAGGTACTGGTTGAAACCCTTTTAGGTACCCTCACTCAAAGCCAGAATGCTGATGAGTTGGCGGAGAATTGGGAAAGAGTTGCTGAGCATTTCGATACTCTCTTCACTACAGAGCACAGCATTGATCAGTTGAAGCAGACAATTCTGCAATTGGCTGTAATGGGTAAGTTAGTGCCGCAAGATCCGAGTGATGAACCTGCGGCGGCTTTGTTAGGACGGATTGCTAGAGAGAAAGAGCAACTGATTAAAGACAAGAAGATTAAAAATCAAAAAGCTCTTCCTCCTATTAGTGAGGTGGATCAACCTTTTGAGTTGCCGATGGGATGGGAGTGGGCACGGCTAGAAGATCTTGTTGATATACAAAGCGGAATAACTAAAGGACGGAAGCTTGCAGGTCGAAAACTTGCATCTGTGCCATATCTCCGTGTTGCCAATGTTCAACGAAGCTACTTGGTTTTGGAGGATATGAAAGAGGTTGAGATTACTATTGAAGAGGTTGAAAAATATAAAGTACAGCACCGAGATCTTTTGATTACAGAGGGTGGTGATTGGGACAAAGTGGGGCGTACCGCTATATGGGGTAATGAACTCCCTTATGTCGCGCACCAGAATCATGTTTTTAAAGCTCGAATCTTTCTTGAAGAGCAAAATGAAGTTTGGTTAGAGACATACCTTAATGCGCCTTATGCTAGAGATTATTTTGCGGGGTCCAGTAAGCAAACAACAAACCTCGCATCTATTAATAAAACTCAGCTCAGAGGATGTCTGATTGCCTTACCACCAAAAAGTGAAATTGATCGTATAGTGGATAAATTGGGCCAGTTTGTGAACCTATGTAACCTTTATAGAAATAAGTTAATTCTTTCCAAGAAAAACCAATTACATCTAGTTGATGTAATGGTTGAGAATGCGTTGAGTTAAGGGCAAAAAAGTATGCGTCACAAACATAAATTGCTCCAGCTTTTCTTTACCACCAACGAAATTGATCTATTACCGGGGCAAGTAGCTATCAGCCCTGTCGAAAGTACTTGGAACGATTTTGGCTATCGTATTCGCTGTGTTTTCAACGTCCATGTTAGTGACGACGTAGAGCCTATTAAAGGGAATATGTTGATTGGGTTCCTGCCTCCAGAAGAAGCTTCGGAGACAGAGAAAGAAGCTTTTTACGAAAAACGTGCAACTCTATCTGAACTGATTAATGAGTCTCGAAAACCTGTTGCTAAGCCTGAGGACCTTCCCTCTTTCTTCACCTTGCTTCCCGACCTCAAGACCTACCGATATGTAGTTGACCAACTTAGTCCCCGAGAAGCTGAACTTTTTTTAAGATCGGTGAATGATCTAGTTATCTACCAACAGGTAAAAAACGACTGGATTGGAAAAGCGTTGGCTACAGATGTATTTAAACGTGGTTTTATGCGCAATTCGGAGCCATTTTTTGCATTCAATAATGCAGACAGCGTTCTTGGTGGAGCTGAAGAAGAGAACTTCTCAGCGATCTCCGAGTCTCTCGATCTGTCTTTTTCCCTAGACGGTTTTGAAACTCCTCATGAGATTAAGTTGAGATTTTCTCATGATGGGCTAATTCCCCGCAGAATAAACGTACTGATCGGAAAAAATGGACTTGGCAAAAGTCAGGCATTGAAACATTTCTGTCGTTCGGCTCTAAGGTATGACGATAAAGGCCTGAGTCTAACTGATACATCCGATCATCACGGTAGGCCAATGATCAGCCGAGTATTGGCCATTGCTACTCCGGGAGAAACCCGGAATACTTTCCCGGACGAGCGGCGAAAAACGCAGAAACTATTTTATCGCAGGCTCAATCTTACTCGCGGAGTTAATCAAAAAGCGTCTAGATCTGTGGGAGAGGCTCTGGTTCAACTAGCTCGAAATTATGAGGATATTGGTGAGAATAGCCGCTGGGAACTGTTTCTTGGTGCTATAGAGAAGTCCCTACCAATTAATGCTCTATATATTGCCCTGAAAGGAGGCCGATACGTATCTTTAAAGAGATTTGCGAAAGGCGGAGAACAAATAACATTAGATCGCTGGGGTGATGTGGATCCTAAAATAGAACCACGGTTAAAGATTGAAGATAGCTACTATCCACTGAGCAGTGGCCAGCTTACATTCTTCAAGTTCGCCCTTCTATGTTGTCTCTATATTGAGAATGGCTCATTTGTTTTGATGGATGAGCCCGAAACGCATCTTCATCCTAACCTCATCTCTGAATTTGTCGAGTTGTTGGATTACCTTCTAGAGCACACTGGCTCCCAGGCAATTCTGGCTACACATTCGGCTTATTTTGTAAGAGAGGTTCCAAAGGAGCAAGTGCACGTGTTTCAACAACAAGAGGATGGGGTTATTAGTATTGACCAACCGCGTCTAAGAACTTTTGGCGCTACCGTTGATTCGATTTCTCAGTTCGTTTTTGGAGAAGACGCAGAAATTCGTCTAACTGATAAAATATTTGAAAAGGTGAAAGGTAGAGATTTTGAGTCGATTGATGAAGAGTTGAGTAGCCAGTTATCCCTAGCAGCACTAATGGACCTTCGTCGGAGGTTGGAAAACCATTAATGAAAAAGCTCTTAACTCCCACTGTTAATGATGAGATTTCTACTACAGATACTGCAAATAATGCACGTCTCAATAGGACGAGTTATCCATACCTTCTGCAGGCTTTGCAATTAGTCCTAGATAGCTACCAGCAGTATGATAATTCCAAAGGAAATGCGCTACATATCCATGTAGCGGGGCTTAATGACGATCTTAAGAAAGGTCTACTGAAAAATTATAATTCCCCCCCTAATTCATTGGCATTCATTAAGCAGATTCGTGCATCTTCTCCTACTGTTTGCCCTATGTGTGGTTCTCTTAAGACAACTTCTTTGGATCATGTGCTACCGAAGGAAGATTACCCAGAGTTCACAGTCTACTCGAAGAACCTAGTTCCAGCGTGTGATTGTAATACCAAACGTGGAAAAGCGACTAAGAACACCGCTACCGGTGGAAGGGTCCTCCATCCATACTTTGATAACGTTTTATTACATAGACAGTTATCTTGTTCCATAGTGCCAAGACCAGACTTCCCCAATGTGGATATCAGGATAGCTTACGTTGATCCAACAGGTCCTTTGATTGATTCGTTGAAGTTCCATGTGAAGAAAGTGGTTTTACCTTCAGGATTAATTAGTTGGTTATCGAGTAGGTGGTCCAGCCTAGTTGAATTTCCAGGAGGAGTAATCCATACCTTACCTTCCGAGCGCATTACAGGGATAGCAGACCTACGAGTGTTCCTTGAAGATGCCCTGCAGAGGTATGACCGTAGTTTGGGTACTCCAAACAACTGGGAATCGATCCTAATTCATGGTCTGATTCATTCTGCTGGAGTGCTACAGTGGTTATTAGATCGACATAATTTGGACTACTCGTAAATCCCGGTAGAATCCCCCACACCTGTCGTCAAAGGTTACGCAACCTTATCAAAAATGTTATACAAAGTTTTTCTATAGAGTAACTCCCCCATTTTCAGCGGAGGAAAATGGTTGTAATGGCGACAGTAAATTCACAGATTCAAAATGCTAACTTGGCGATATGCCAAAACATTGAAATGCTTGCGGGACAAAGGGCTCTTCTATCACAAAACATTCTTTCGCAGATCCGGAATTTAATCGAAGGAGTTGTGGTTTTTATCCACACAGGGAATTCTAATATAGAGTTTTCGTACCACGCAGTTGAACCGGGCCTTTCATATATTAAAAGTGATTCAAAGCTTAATTTTATAGGGAAATTTCACAAACTCATTCAGAAAAGTGCGTCTCATTTCACAATGGATGGTGACGGTTCTGAACGTTTAATGCTCAAATATTACGAGTACCTGCATCGTACTCGTAGCTTGCTTAAAGGCAGGTACGGTCTTGAAATTTTATATAATCTTGAAAAGTTCCCTGTCGATCTGGATCCTTCTTTAAGGGAATATCACGAAAAAATTTCGGCAAGGATTGAAGCTGTTCGCCCTATGTCGCTGGAGGGATGCTCAAACGAACGCTATTACATTCAAAAAATTCGCCCATTCTTTGTTGGATGGAATGTCTACTATGAAGTTACTTTCTGTCCTGCTGTAAACAAGGTAAATAAGTTCGACCGCATAATTGCCTTCACTGATATAGATATGACGGATAAATATGCGGCTAAGCTAACTCTGCAGCGTGATTCGATTCAAGTAATTGATCAAACAATGCCGATAATCATTATTCGTGAATGGGAAGTATCTATCAGACCTTGTGAATTTTCTAACTTTTCCCGCCTATTAGGTATCGATTCTCGAGTTAGAACCAACTCCAGTGAGTATCGTTATTTGATGTATTGGTTAACTCATAGTTCTGGCAGTTTACTAGATCTAATCGATATGAATGACGATGGTTATATGCAGGTAAAGCTGACAGCTACGAACGGAGATCTAAGCAAACAACAGCTGTTTAATATTTTAGATGCCGCTCGTGTAAAAATTAGATGGAGGTCTTCCGGGAGCAATATTCTACGCTATCTGATGCTAAGGATGTATAACCTGACTTTGAGGGCTCAATATGATTTCCGCGGTTGCCCTCATCTTTCTGGTATGTGTCTCCAATACGGCTGCATACCCTTTGATGCAATGCCTTTTTGCACCTCTCTTAAAGGACATAATCCTCGCTATTGGGATCTTCTGGAAAGTCTGGATGTTTCGAATCGAGAACATGAATTTTTAGCTCGGACGGTAAAGAATAATGTGGAACGCCACGGCATTCTATACACTTCACTTGCGGAATTAGGTGATTTTGATGACGTTCCAGCTTTGGTTAGGAAACACAATCAAAACGTCTACTACAAACATCCAGGAAGGCACCTGCTCACCGATAAAGGCCAAGCATTTATAAGGCAGTATGAAGACGACACAGCTGCTATTGTTGAGCTACTTCAAGAACTCTCCTCCTCTCAAATAAATGGTTATCCTCAGGCAGTTGAACAGTGGTTATTAGGAAACCCACACGCCATAGATGATCCCGTGAAAGAATATGCCCTCAAGCAATTGTTTAGCCAATCTTGTGTAGCTCTGATCTATGGTGCAGCAGGAACTGGCAAATCCACAATGGTGGATCATATTGCTCACTACTTTAACGACAAGGAAAAGCTCTTT
Source organism: Neptuniibacter sp. (assembly GCA_030149405.1). Classification (GTDB taxonomy): domain Bacteria; phylum Pseudomonadota; class Gammaproteobacteria; order Pseudomonadales; family Balneatricaceae; genus Neptuniibacter. Next base: position 8,549 of record JASBRM010000321.1, read on the forward strand.
CTTGCTCATACAAATCCAGCCATTGATAACCTAAAGCGGAGAGTTACAGCTCAAAACTCTGAATTTAGAACCATCAGTCGCCAAATTTGGAACAATTCAGGACAAGATTATGATCTATTAGTAATTGATGAATGTAGCACCGTTAGTAATGCTGATCTGCTTAAAGTGCTTCGAAAAACCTCTTTTAAGTTGCTAGTTTTGGTCGGAGATGTTTATCAGATAGAGTCGATTCAGTTTGGTAATTGGTTTGGAATCATTCCATCATTTATCCCTAATAGCGCAGTGTTTGAGTTAACAACCCCGTTCCGAACCAAGAATGATTCGTTATTGGAACTGTGGAGTAAGGTTCGTTGTATCGATGATGATATTACTGAAGTGATGGTTCGCAATAACTATACAACGGTATTGGATAGAACATTGTTCGAACCATTAGGTCATGACGAGATAATTCTGTGCCTGAATTATGATGGTCTATATGGGATAAATAATATTAATCGGTTTCTCCAGAGCAGTAACCCTGGAGCAACAACCATTTGGCGTGAATCAACATACAAGGTAGGAGATCCAGTCCTTTTTCATGACAGTGAGAGGTTTGGCTCGGTTATTTATAACAACCTTAAAGGCCGTATTGTCCAAATTGTGCAAAAACCAGGTTGGGTCCAGTTTGATGTGCACCTTGATCGTCACTTAAGCGAGTTTGATGTTGACGGAGAGGATCTGGAGTGGATCGAGGGTTCAACTGTCCGTTTTACTGTTTATGACTACGCTAGTAGTGATGAGGACGATGACTCATTAAATATCACGGTTCCATTCCAAGTCGCATACGCTGTGTCGATTCATAAAGCTCAAGGTTTGGAATATGATTCAGTTAAAATCGTTATTACAGATGCCAATGAGGATGATATTACGCACAGTATTTTTTATACGGCTATAACGCGAGCACGAGAAAGCTTGAAGATCTTCTGGAGCCCAGAAACACAAAAGAGCATTTTAGAACGCCTAAATCGTAATTCTAACTCAAAGGATGTACATCTTCTGGCAAGCAGGAAAGGCTTCAGGCCCGTCTAATATATAACATTTAGGCCCCAATTGTTGTTTAGGACTTGCGTTTTTTTAAACCGTGTTGAAATGGAATGGAATCTAATCAACACGGAGATAAAAACGTGTCTACTTACCTTACAGCTAAACAACTTGCAGATCGTCTGCATTACCATCCTGTATATATCAACCAGTCCCTAAAAGATTCAGTGTTTCTTGAAGGTATTCACTATGTTCGCCCGTTTGGTGGGCGTAAGGTGCTTTACCTTTGGGAAGAAATTGAAAAGGAGGTCACTCGTTTTTCTAAAACAAGCAAAGTAATCCCGATGTCGAACGGAGGACATTGCAATGGGTAGTATTCGTTCACGGGGGAAAAGCGGAAATCTGTTCTTTGATTTCCGCTATCAAGGAAAGCGTTGCCGGGAGCAAACTTTGCTCCCAGATACTGCAGAAAACAGAGCTAAACTTGAGGCTATTTTGGAACGAATCGAAGCAGAAATTACTCTCGGTACTTTCAACTATGCGTCGTACTTCCCTAATAGCAAAAAGGGTGATTTAACCGTTGGTCCACTGGTGAGTATCCAAGGGGACAAGAACTAAGGACCGTTATTCAGCGAGTTTGCTGATGAGTGGTACGAAGAGAATAAAATTCGCTGGAAACGTTCTTATCAGAAAATCATTCGTGGCACGCTTGATAATAAGCTGCTTCCGAAATTTGGTGAGACGAGCGTCAGCGACATCAAAAAGGCGGATATCCTGAAATTTCGTGCTGAACTCGGCAAAGTTGGTCACGAAACACCAGGAAAATCACTTTCACATGATCGTATTAACCACATCATCACGCCATTGCGGATGATTCTTAAGTTTGAGGTTTGTAATGATTTTCTCCTAGAAGAATGGTGTTGTTCAGCAATCAAGTTAGGAGTAGCCATTGGTTGGTTTGATGAAACTTCGTATGGTATCAATTTAACACCATCATTTTCTTCATAGCGAAATAGCCGCTCCAACTCTCGTGTACAAGTAATTTCCGGGATTGGAGCGAGTATTCTTCATCTGTACACTCTTCCGCTTTAGTAGCAAATAAACTTATTTATTTACTTTATTGAAAAATAAACTCATTGGTTTATATTTGTTATAGGTAAACTAATAAGTTGATTTTAGATATGCGCTTCCAAGAACAGGTCGGTCAAGAGATCGTTAAACACCGTAAAGCTAAGGTGGGTCATCAGAACGCTATGCAGGCTCTGACCGGGATGAAAACCCAACAATACAACCGGTTGGAAAATGGAGCGGATGTTCGATTGTCAACGCTATTTAGGGTAACTGATGCATTAGAGCTGGAAATGGCATTGGTGCCTCGTGAACGAATGTTGTTAGTTGATATGATCCTCAACGCTTCTGAGTCGGAGTTGAAAGAATATAAGCAATTTATGCTTCAACAACTTCAGTATGAAAAGTCATCAACTGATACATCGTCAGAAACTGGAATAGG
>JASBRM010000325.1 GCA_030149405.1 Neptuniibacter sp.
TCTTCCAACCGCAGACTCGGACTGCCGTCATCGTATTTAGGCCAGTTGATGCCATCTGGTCTCAACGCCCGTGTTAAGCGCAGCATGTCGATAATATCCCAGCGCGAGCAGCCGTTTTGCCACTCTCTGGCATAAGGGTCAAAGAAGTTTCGGTACAGGCCATATCGTGTTACTTCATCATCGAAGCGAATGCTGTTGTAACCTACTCCACAGGTTCCCGGGCGTGCCAGCTCGGCGTGAATACGGTGGAAAAAAACGGCTTCACTCTCACCTTCCTGCAGTGCTTGCTGTGGAGTAATACCGGTAATCAAACAAGCTTCCGGGTGAGGTAACTGATCCTCGCTTGGACGGCAATAAAACATCACCGGTTCTTCAATGATATTTAACTGTTCATCTGTCCTAACTCCTGCAAACTGAACCGGCCAGTCTTTTTTAGGGTTGGCACCAAAGGTTTCATAATCGTGCCAAAAAAAAGTGGTGGGAGCCTTTGACATAAGTATCCTTGCAATTGAGTGAAGCTGATAGATAAACTGGTTGTATGGTTATCGCATTGCGATAATTCGCAGCGTAGAGACTAACATTTCACAGTTCAGGGTTCATCCATGTCACAGGCAGAAGAAAGCAGCTACAAGAAATGCCCATGCGGTTCCGGAAAACCATTCCAGTATTGCTGCGAGCCTATTGTCTCCGGCCAGAAGAAAGCGCCAACTGCCGAAGCATTGATGAGATCCAGATACACGGCATTTGCTATGGGTGCCATTGATTATCTGATCAATACAACCGCGCCGGAAAAGCGGGGGGAAGATGATGCAGAAATTCTGGCAGACCAAGTCAAATACACTAACTGGACAGGATTAACGATTCTGGACAAGAACCTCGGTGGACGTAACGATCATGAAGGTATGGTCGAATTTGAAGCTCAATTCGAAACGGATGATCAAAACGGTACCTTGTACGAAAAATCTAATTTTCGCCGTGAAAATGAGCAGTGGTTATACGTAGACGGAGATGTAGAACTTCGCACCTCATAACTCGTCCGGCAGATTAAGCCCTGCCAATATAAAAAACCACCGGGAGCTTTTCGACGGTCGTAGCTTTTCTTACAAAGTCAACACTGATACAAAAACATTTCTGGGTTAGAATGCGGTAATTGAGCGTTTCATCTTATATGCGCTCAGAATAAGAAAGATTCAGGAAGTTATGATAGCAAGTTTTTTTAAACCCAAGTGGCAGCACCCAAAGGCAGAAAAACGCATTAAAGCAGTCGCTAAAATGCGCCCTGTCAATGAAAAAAAGATTGAAATCCTATCCAAGCTCGCTCTGGGTGATGACGATGAGCGCGTCCGAGTTGCCGCCACAGAAAAGCTCACCAACCTCAATTTATTAATCAAAATCAGTAAAACTGACCCTTCTGAAATTACCCGGGAGCAAGCGCTACACAACATCAGTAAAATTCTACTGAGCAGTAATGGCCCAGATCCAGAAGAAAAACTGAATGTTCTTAAATCAGTTTCTGAAAATAACTTTCTTTCCCACATTGCTCTTAACAGTCGTGACAAAGAGTTACGAGAGCAAGCGCTTAGCCAACTGACAGATAACCACAGTCTCCTGACGATTGCAGAAAAAAGCCAGAGAGCGTCTATACGAGCACTTGCGGCAACAAAAATCACCTGCCCCGATGCTTTAGATCAGTTAAACAAGTTTTCTCGTAACAAAGACAACGGTGTGTATAAGATCACCAAAGATAAGTTACAAAGCATCAAAGATCAGGAAAAGCTTGAAGCTCAGCGACAGGAGCAGTTGGGCAAACTGCTGGATTCACTCAAGCAGCATAGCCAGACTGAATATTTCCCTCTTTTCCCTGCCAAACTGTCCGCTCTGCAAACAGAATGGGAGGAACTTTGTTCATCCGCGAATACGGAGCAACAAAGTCTGTTTCAGTCTAGAATCGCTGAATGTCAAAAAGCGATCGCAGATAACGAGGCCGCTGAAAAAGCGGCTGCACAAGCTGCGGCAGAAAAAGCAGCAAATATTCAGGAAAAAGACCGGGTTCTGAATGAACTCTCAGAATTAAAAGCCTCTTCTCTTAATCAACTGCCAGATCCTACTCAAATACAACTTCTGGAAAATACGCTCAATGCACTCAACTCAGCTTGGGAAAAACTGAGTTCGCATGCTCAAAAAGATGAGAAAGCCCTGTTTGATAAAACTAAGGCGCAACTTGAAAATCTAAGCAACTGTTTTCAGATTTATCTGAAGCAACTGGAGCAGATCAGTCTGCTGACCAACAAGCTTAATTCAGAGCCAGAGAACGACAACAAGAATTCTGAAATTCAATCTGCTCGCCAGATTATTAACAAACTCAGTTGGCCTAAGGGTCAAGCCAAACCCTCAGAATTATTATCTTTGGAAGAAGCCATAGCAGAGGCTGATCAATACCAGCAACAGAAAAATCAACATTCCGAAAAACTACGTTCAGAATTGCAAACCCTGCTAGAAGAGCTGGAAACATCCATTAAAAAAGGTGAGATACGTACAGCAGATAAACAGATCAAACGTGCAGAGCAGCTTAGTAAACGCATGAACGGCAGTCTCACTCACGCTCTGGAAAGCAGAATGAAGTCCCTGAGCGCATCCTTGCAGGAAATCAGAGATTGGCAATCTTATGCGGTAACACCCAAAAAAGAAGCGCTTTGTACTGACATGGAGTCATTGATCGATTCTGAGCTGCCTATACAGGAAAGAGCCAGCAAGATTCGTAAAGTTCAAAAAGAGTGGAAAGCGCTGGATGCCACAGACACTAACCATTCACAAAAACTCTGGAAACGCTTTAAGCAAGCATCGGATCTAGCCTACGCTCCATGCGATCAGTTTTTCTCTGAACAAAAAGAAGTACGATCAAAAAATCTACTGTTACGTGAACAGCTCTGTGAACAGCTGGAAACCCGTTGCGCAAACCCTGAAACGGTTATCAGCGACTGGAAAGCTTACGAAACAGAAGTCAAAAACATTAAGCAGGAATGGCGCTCTTATTCACCGGTTGACCGATCACCTGGCAAAAAGCTGCAAGTCAAATTTGACCAGCTCCTGGCTCAGCTTGAAGCACCGCTGAAAGATTTCCATGAATGCAATGCCCGGATTAAGAAAGAGCTAGTAGAGCAATCTAAAGAGTTCCTTAACTCCGAAATTTCTCAGCAAACAACGGAAGAGATAAAAGAGTTACAGAGACGCTGGAAAGAAACGGGACAAGCTCCGCGTAACCAGGAAAGACGCCTTTGGGCACAATTCCGGGACAACTGTAACCAGGTATTTGAACGCTTCTACGCTAATAAACCCAAGTTCGATGCAAATTCCACCCAGATTCTTGAAGCTTTGTTTTCTGATATGGAAAACAATCTGGAAGCAATCCCGCGTATCGCCATGCTTGAGCAACGCGCCAACCAGGCTGACAAATTATTAAAAGAATTGAGCAATAACAGCGATTTCGTCAAACCTTTTGCACTTCGTCTGGATCGAATCAATCAGTTTATAGATTCACAAAAACACAGCCTGCTGAAATATCAGGATGAGTCATATACTGCACTTGCACGTAAATCAGCACTATGTGACCAGTTTGAACATGCCTTGCTTGACGGCGATCTCGACTCAATCGACTCAGTTATATCTTCATGGAAAGATGAAGCTGTAAATAACAGTGCTTTTTATGACGATATCAACAATAGGTTCAATACTCTGCTTCTCCTCTCAGAAGAACCTGAAGAGTTGGAAAACATCATCCACGAACAAGAGCAACGTCTGAGAAATTTGTGCATCCGTTTAGAAATTGCCACCTCTGCTCCATCTCCTATTGAGGACCAGGCTCTGCGTATGGAATATCAGATGTCACGATTACAACAGGCATTGGATCGTCAGGATCAGGCGTTTGATCTCGGTGAGATCAAAAATCTGGAGTTCGAGTGGATGTGCATCCCTTTTGCCAGTCATTTCGAAGAGCTGCATGACCGTTTCGAAGAACAACTGCGACAAGTTTTTTAGTTGTTCATGAAATAAATTAAGCTTTCAGTAAGATAAGGCTGAGGTATACTTCACTGTGGGCGGCCCCACAAAAACAGGATATACCGATGATCCGTAATATTATTGTTACGCTGTTTGCTATTGCTTTTTCAGTAACCGCAAGTGCAGATCAAAACAGCCTTCTTGTTCAGAACTACCTAAACTCTTTTGCCAGCCGTGACGCAGAAGGGATTTTCAAACTCATCAACTGGCAGGGTGTCGATAAGAAATCGCGTCATTCCCTACAAAAACATATTAAGTCCGGTTTCAAAGGCCGCCAGATCCGTAGAATTTATATTGAACCGGTGCCTGAAGGACTGAAACCCTCTTATGTTGAAAATGGCAAAACCTATGAGTTAAACCTGAAACCTACTGGCCAACTCAACATTGTATATATCAGCAACAAAGGCAAAAGATCCTCAGCCCAACTGTTTGTTGGACCCCACAAAGGCAAAATGATGATAGGAAGTGCGGTAGTCGCTCCCGAAGCTCTTGCTTGCAAGTCAGGTGACAATTCCAAAACCTGCTGACACACAAGCAGATGTAAAAAAGCCCAGTTTTAGACTGGGCTTTTTAATGCAAAGCGTTTCTGAAATAGTTGAATAATTTTCTCTTGTCCAAGCCCCAGTTCGTATTAGAATCAAAGATCCCCAATCACACTGGAACATACATGGCAGAAATAATAATTCTGGCTATTAGCATCCCCCTACTGATCGTCTGGATACTAAGCCTGAGAAAGCCTGAAGAGTTGGAAGACTAAACTCTTCTCACTCGCCTTTCAGTTATTTATGCAATTCCTTATGCAGGTCCAGGAACTGTTGTGTCAGTTTGTGTTTCGGCGCCATATGGATCAACGGACATGCATCATCATGAGATTCTTTCATTTTCACTGATGCGGATATTTTTGTTTCCAGAACCGGCAAATCATCATCTAACAGCTCGTTAACAATTCGCTTCGGCAAGCTTGCACGAGGCTGGTACTGATTAACAACAATACCTTCTACTTCAAGTTTATCATTGTGATCTTCACGTGTTTCATGAACATTAGCTAACAGGCTGTATAGGGCCTGACGCGCAAACTCATCACAATCAAAAGGAATTAAGCAGCGATCTGACGCGACCAGAGCAGACAGGGTGTAAAAATTAAAGGCCGGTGGCGTATCAATGTAAACAGCCTGATAAGTATCTGAAAGGGACTCTAATGCATCTCTGAGCTTGTATATTTTATGTTTCGACTCCAGCTTAGCTTGCAGGTCACCCAGCTCCATATTTGCAGGCATAACATGCAGATTCTCATATGGAGTTTCGTGAATAAAATGCTCAGGACCGTTTGGCTTTAACTGAAAGCTTAAGGTCTGTTCAAAAAAGCCACGGATATCCGGCTCAACTTCCATATAGTCTTCACCCAACAGGTAATGACTGGAGTTACACTGGGGATCCAGATCGATTACAAGCGTCGGTACACCCTGCGAAGCACTGATCGCGGCCAGATTTACCGCAATACTTGATTTACCCACTCCACCCTTCTGATTAAAAACGACACGCTTGATCATCTCTTCATCCCTATCTCTACAGATAAAACACCTATATTCTGCATTGCAATATCCATAATTTAGACAGTAACGTCAACAATCTTGTAGCTATCAAGCGAAAAAACGCAGCTAAAGTATACAAATCAGGGGCCGCTTTATTAGCAGAAGCAAAATTTCCACCTCAAAAAGCAATGGCAGCAGGGATTATGTGGGCATTTTCGTCTATATTGCTGACAAAATTCATAAAATCAGCATATTCCTAGACAACATAGAGAGAAAACGGCAAACTATGCTGAAACGATAACTAATATAAGCAGTTCTCTGAAATTTTCGGGAAATGACAATGGCCAAAATATTGCTTCTCAACGGTCCTAACCTAAACCTTTTAGGCAAACGTGAGCCTGAAGTTTACGGTACTGCGACTCTGGCTGACATTGTTAACAACCTGGAAGCTCTGACTCAATCCATGGGTCATGAGCTACAACATCTTCAGAGTAATCGTGAGTATGAACTGATTGAACGAATCCATCATGCTCAGGATGACAACACCGCTTACATCATCATCAACCCAGCCGCTTTCACGCATACTAGCGTAGCTTTGCGCGATGCCTTGCTGGGTGTGAATATCCCTTTTATAGAAGTACACCTATCCAACGTGCATGCCCGTGAGAGTTTTCGTCATCATTCATATCTTTCAGATGTGGCTGATGGTGTCATTTGCGGTTTAGGCACAAAGGGTTACGAATATGCATTGCAGTCTGCTATTAGCAAGATTGCTGAATAACTGAACTTATACTGACTGTTAGAGAGACATAGATCAGAATGGACATTCGCAAAGTCAAAAAGCTGATTGAACTGTTGGAAGAATCCAACATCAACGAAATTGAAATCAAAGAAGGCGAGGAGTCTGTACGCATCAGTCGCGGCTCCAGCGTAGTTGCAGCGCCTGTAGCGGCACCTGTCGTAGCGCCTGCACCTGTAGCTGCAGCACCTGCGGCAGCAGAAGCAGCTCCAGAAGCACCACAAACAACTGGCCATGTAGTGAAGTCACCAATGGTGGGTACGTTCTACCGTTCACCTTCTCCAAGCTCTCCGGTATTTATTGAA
>JASBRM010000333.1 GCA_030149405.1 Neptuniibacter sp.
CACGGTCTTTATCCCATGGGCGACTTGCAGCTTCCGGATCATCATTTCTTGTAGACAACGCTCTGGCAGCAGAGAATCCCGCAATACCTAAAGGCGTAGTGGCCATTTCAGCACCGCCCGCAAACATAACATCAGCATCTCCGTACTGGATCATACGCATAGCCTGACCAATGTTATGCGTGCCTGTTGTGCACGCGGTGGTAATTGCGATGTTAGGCCCTTTCAGCCCATATTTGATTGCCAGATTACCGGCAATCATATTGATAATACTGCCCGGTACAAAAAATGGACTCACACGTCTTGGGCCAGAATTACTGAGAATATCGACATTCTTCTCGATCATTGGCAGACCACCAATGCCGGAGCCGATTGCACAACCAATACGGGACGCATTTTCCTCAGTGACTTCAATACCAGAATCATTAAATGCCTGGATTGAAGCAGCTAGCCCATACTGAATAAAGAGATCCATCTTACGAGCATCTTTATTGCTCATATATTCAGTAACATCAAAATCTTTTACGGAGGAAGAGAAACGAGTAGCAAACGGCTCAGCATCAAAATGCTGTATAGGCGCAGCACCACTTTTACCGGCCAATAGATTGGTCCATGTTTCAGCAACCGAATTTCCAATCGGGCTTAACATTCCAATACCAGTAACAACTACACGTCTACGTGTCATTGATAATCTCCATAAACAGATAACACAGATGGGAAGCTACAATTTTACTTGCCTGCGGGCAAAAGAAAAGCCGCACTATCCAAGATAGGCGGCTTAGAGAAAATCTTACTTAGGTTCGATTACTGGTGAGCGTTGATGTAATCGATAGCCAGCTGAACTGTAGTAATTTTTTCAGCTTCTTCGTCTGGAATTTCAGTTTCGAATTCTTCTTCCAGCGCCATTACCAGCTCAACTGTGTCCAGTGAGTCAGCGCCCAGATCTTCAACAAAAGAAGCTTCCTGAGTTACTTCTTCTTCTTTAACACCCAGCTGTTCTGCGATGATCTTCTTTACGCGCTCTTCAATGTTGCTCATATCTCTTCCTATCTTCTTATTAACACCACATACCTGTCTGGTACGCGGAAAGAAATTTTATATAAAGCCACCCAACAAAATCAAGCTGAGAAGCAAAATTCATTCTCTATCTGACGGCACATTATCAACAATTCGAAGAAAAAAACAATTCCTTCGTGAGGGTTTTACCCCATATACATGCCACCATTGACCTGAATTGACTCACCAGTAACGTAACCGCCACCCTGACCCGCCAGAAAACCTACTACCGCAGCAATCTCTTCAGGCTGACCTAAACGGTTCATTGGGATCTGAGACTTCAGCGTTTCTTTGTGCTCATCAGCCAAACCACTGGTCATATCAGTATCAATAAAGCCCGGTGCCACACAGTTAACTGTGATATTACGCGAACCTACCTCACGCGCCAAAGCACGGGTAAAGCCTTCCATACCAGACTTTGCAGCAGCGTAGTTGGCCTGTCCTGCATTACCCATAGAAGCAACAACAGAGCTTACACTGATAATTCTGCCCCAACGAGCTTTGGTCATGCCACGCAGACAGCCTTTAACCAGGCGGTACACAGAAGTCAGATTGGTATTCAGTACGGAATCCCACTCATCTTCTTTCATACGCATCATGATATTGTCGCGCGTGATGCCTGCGTTATTAACCAAAATCTCTACAGCACCAAAGTCAGACTGAACAGTTTTTAATACTTCTTCTACAGAGGCAGCATCTGAAACATCCAGAACCAAACCTGTACCTTTAATACCGGATTCTTCAAGGTAAGCGCTGATAGCACCCGCACCGTTTTCACTGGTAGCAGTACCAACAACCACTGCGCCCTGTTTGCCCAGTTCCTGAGCGATAGCTTTACCTATACCTCGGGTTGCACCAGTTACCAGTGCGATTTTACCTTCAATACTCATTCTGTTTTCCTTGCTTGAGAAATTACTGAGCCAGAGCCTTTTCAAGACCCGCGGCATCACTAATTGCTGCTACGCTCAGAGGTTTGTGTACTTTTTTGTTCAGACCCGATAGAACTTTACCAGGACCACATTCAACAGTACTTTCAATACCTTGCTCTACCATACCCTGTACACTTTTAGTCCATAAAACAGGACTGTATAACTGGGCCAGTAGATTTTCTTTCAATTCATCAACCGATGCTGGAGCTGCTGCTGTTACATTCTGCACAACTGTGATATCTGGCATAGAGATTTCAATCTTAGCCAACTCATCAGCCATCCTTTCTGCAGCAGGCTTCATCAGCGCGCAGTGTGATGGAACACTTACCGGAAGTGGAATAGCACGCTTGGCACCAGCAGCCTTACAGTTTTCAATTGCACGTTCAACTGCTTCTTTTTGACCCGCAATTACAATCTGGCCTGGGCAGTTGTAGTTAACCGGTGAAACAACTTCCCCCTGCTCTGCATCTTGGCAAGCCTGCTCAATAGCAGCATCATCCAAACCCAGAATTGCTGCCATCGCACCTGTTCCGGCAGGCACCGCTTGCTGCATAAATTCGCCACGCAGCTTAACCAAATTTACGCCGTCCGCGAACTTGATTGCACCAGCACACACCAGAGCAGTGTATTCACCCAAGCTGTGGCCTGAAACCATTGCTGGTAGCGCACCACCTTGTTCCTGCCAAAGGCGCCATAAAGCAACACCCGCTGTTAACAAAGCAGGCTGAGTTTTATCTGTCTGATTTAGATCTTCTGCAGGACCATTCTGAACCAGATCCCATAGATCGTAACCGAGAACTTCAGATGCTTCCGCGAAAGTGTTTTGGATAACCGGGTGGGATTCTGCTAGCTCAGAAAGCATTCCCACTTGCTGAGAACCTTGTCCTGGAAAGACAAAAGCAAGAGTTTGCGACATGACTTCCTCAAATCGTCAATTTTGAACATGCCCGAAATTATCAGGCGAATTTGGCGTAGTTTACAGTATTCACAGGTAAATTAAACTGTGGTCGGGAGTTTTCAGGACAGCTTAAGCTCGATTTCACGGCATATTTTTCTTGGGACATCCTGCTCGATCTCGGCAACCGCCTGATCAAGCGCATAACCGAAGCATTTGCGATTCGCAGAACCGTGACTTTTTATCACGATCCCCTGCAATCCAAGCAAGCTTGCGCCATTTCGACGAGAAGGATCCATCTGCCGTTTCAGCTCGTTAAGAACAGGGCTGGCAATCAACGCCAGCAAACGCCGATAGAGACCTTTTTTAAAACTTGCCTGAAACTTTCGACTGATCAAACGGGCAAGCCCTTCACTGCTCTTCAGAGCGATATTTCCGACAAAACCATCACAAACAACGACATCGGCTTTACCTGCGTAAAGGTCATCACCCTCAACATAACCGATGTAATTGAGGCCGCCACGCTCTTCGATCAATCTGGAGGCAAGCTTAACCTGCTCGTTACCTTTGACCTCTTCCTGACCGATATTAAGCAAGCCCACGCGTGGCTCATCCATCTCCTCAACAGCAGCAGCCATTACCGAGCCCATAATTGCAAATTGCAACAAATGCTCAGCACTGCAATCAACATTAGCGCCTAAATCCAGCATATAACAATGCTTATCAACCGTAGGCACGGCAGAGATAATTGCCGGGCGATCTATGCCAGGAAGGGTTCTGAGTATATGCCTGCCAAGAACCATTAAAGCTCCGGTATTTCCGGCACTGATACACGCCTGGGCTTTATGTTCTGAAACGAGTTCAAGCGCTTTATACATAGAGCTGGCTTTGCCATGCCTTAATGCCTGAGCAGGCTTATCTGACATGGAGATAACATCCTCGGCATGCACAATTTCGACACGACACGCGACATCCGCATTTAAGCGATTTAACAAAGGAGTTATGGAATCTTTATGACCGACCAGTTTAGCCGAAAGGTGGGAATGGCGTTTTAAGGCACTAAGTGTAGCAGGAACAGTAACGCGGGGACCGAAGTCCCCGCCCATCACATCAACAGCAATGGTGTAGTATTCTGACAAGCTGTTATTCGTCATCCTGCTTGTTAATTACCTGCTTACCACGGTAAAAACCGTCAGCAGAAACGTGGTGACGACGGTGAGTTTCACCGGTAGTTTCTTCTACAGACAGTGTCGGGTTACCCAGCGCATCGTGTGAACGACGCATATCGCGACGGGAACGTGACTTCTTACTTTTCTGAACTGCCATGACTCAATAGCTCCTGGTTCTTTCTATTTGTTGTCAGCCTTTAGCTGGGCCAACACACTAAATGGATTCGGTTTTTCATTGTCTTCTGCCACTGCCTCTGCATCGCCAAAGGAGGTCTGAACTGAGCAATCCTCATGATATGCATCATATGGGAGGCTCAAAATCAATTCCTCTTCTATCACAGGCAGCAGCTCAATCTCTTCACCCTCTACAATGAGAGGATCATAACTACGCGGGAGGTTCTTTGCAGCCTCCTCACTGGCAGCGATGCCAAGATTAAATTCTGCCTCTACGGCAACACTAGCTGGTTCCAGGCAACGCTGACATATCATATTGACACTGCCGTGCGCCTCTCCTGAGATTGTGCGAATCCCCTGCTGATCAACATCAAACTGCAGATCAACCGTGATTGCGCCCTCTTTATCGGCAAGAGCCTGACAAAGATTAGGCATATTACCAAGCGCTGTTTCGCCTGATAAACGCACTGCCCGCTCAGCTAGTTTGCGCGGGTCAACTCTAATAGGTAATGGACCGTTTGACATAAGCGCGCAATTCTAGGCTCCGATGTCTCTTGTGTCAAAGGTTTAGGCTTTAAAAACACAAGAAAAACGCTAATATTGGCGACTCATTCAATTCAGCAACCAAAAACCTTATGACACAACTGATTTTAGCTTCCAGTTCTCCGTTTCGCAGGCAAATTCTGGATAAGCTTCAGATTGATTACACCTGCATTTCACCAGATATTGACGAGTCAAAGCTAGATAAAGAAACACCCGAACAACTCGTGAAGCGTCTCGCTGAAAATAAAGCCTTGAAAGTGGCCGATGAAGTATCACAAGGACTGATTATTGGGTCTGATCAGGTTGCTGTTCTGGATGATGAGGTTTTAGGTAAACCTCATACCCACGAAAATGCAGTTCTCCAGCTAAAAAAACTATCTGGAAACACAGTAACCTTCCTAACCGGCTTAGCCTTGCATAACAGCAAGACCGGCAACACCCAGTCTGAAGTCGTACCCTTTAAGGTAGTTTTCCGCGACTTAACCGATGACATGATAGAGAACTACCTTCGTGCAGAGAAACCCTATAACTGTGCGGGCAGTTTTAAATCAGAAGCACTTGGCATTGCCCTCTTCGATAAGTTGGAAGGCGAAGATCCCAACACCCTTATTGGTTTACCTTTAATCAGGTTAGTCAGAATGCTGGAAAACGAAGCCTTTAACGTTCTCTGAAATTTTCGAGATAGCAAGAAAAAAGGCTCCGATGGAGCCTTTTTTGTCACGTTTATCTTAATGGTGAAGTGGAGTGATCAATACCCAACTGCGTACCGAGCGCTTTAGCAAAGCTAACCCCCAATTGATCAACTAGTTTCTGCCAAGGAGCCTGTTTTGGAGAATAATCAACCAACTTCTCAACTTGAATAATTTCACGAGCCACATAACTGGAACTTCCCAGCCCATCAACCAAACCAAGTTCCAGCGCCTGTTCACCCGTCCATACCAGTCCACTGAATAATTTAGGATCATCTTTCAAGCGATCACCACGTCCTTGTCTCACCTGGTCAATAAACTGCTGATGAGTCGTATTCAGGACACTTTGCCAGAATTCTTTCTCAGCACCATCACTTGGGGAGAATGGATCAAGGAATGCTTTGTGCTCACCCGCAGTGTACAGTCGACGCTCAACACCGAGTTTCTGCATTAGATCGACAAAACCAAAACCGCCCGCCACAACGCCGATAGAACCCACTAAACTGGCCTTATCTGCATAAATTTCATCCGCGGCAGCAGCTATATAATAGGCGCCTGATGCGCCAATATCAGAAATAACCGCATAAACCGGTTTTTCTGGTGTTTGAGCCCTTAAACGCTTTATCTCATCGTAGATATATCCGGCCTGAACAGGACTACCACCTGGACTATTAATTCTGAGAATGACTGCTCTAGCCTTTTCCTCTTTATAAGCCTCACGTAATGCCCAAACGATTGAATCGGCATTGGCCTCTTCATCAGCACTGATAGCGCCTTTAATTTCAATGATTGCTGTATGCTGTTGCGGAGATACCTCAGTATTGAGCTCCTGCCCTACAAGGAAAAAACCGAGTAAAGCAAACAGATACCCAAAAGTAAGCAGCTTGAAAAATATACCCCA
>JASBRM010000337.1 GCA_030149405.1 Neptuniibacter sp.
GGCTTCCAGAATTACAGATATGGAACCACGCTATGACATGGTATTTATGGACCCACCCTTCCGAAAAGACATGGTCGCAGAATGCTGCCAGCTTTTGGAATCACATAATCTGCTGGCGGAAAACGCCATTATCTATGTTGAAACGGAATCAGAGTTAAGCCATCCGAATGTACCGGCAAACTGGAAAGAACATCGTTCCAAAACAACCGGACAGGTCAGTTATCGGTTGTATATGCGCGAGGAATAATCAGCGTTTGTCGTTCAAACCGAAGATAAATGCGTTCAAGGTCTGCTTAATATGAGCCTTAAGCTTAATATTATCCCGTCCCAAAAGATCAATACTACCGACAATACCGACAACCACGGCAAGCGCTGCTGCCGGTAAAGGGTCTTTCTTTGAGGCCTTATCTGCAATGACACCTTGTTTCCGCCCCTGCTTAATGAAGCGAGCAAGATACTCTAGCCATTCCTGGTGTTCATCATGAATCAATTCAGACAGCGCCAGCAGCTCCGGCTCAGAACCATGGCCCTGATGGAAGACCTTCCAGATACTCATAGCCCGCTCATCACCACAAATAAGTAAGCACCACTGATTCAGAAAGTCTTCAAACGCATCAAGCGCGTCCTGACGCGCTGATTGCAGGTGATCAAGATAGAGATCATCCAGAGGAAAGCGGCACTCAGAATAAAGGGCCGCAACCAGATCGGTTCTGTTTTTAAAGTGCCAATATAAAGCACCGTGGGTTAAACCGGCCTCCGCAGCAATATCCTTAAGGCTGGTTCTTGAAATCCCTCTCTCCGCAAACAACCCTAATGCGGTTTCCAGAAGGTGTAGGCGTGTTTTTTCAGCTTCTTCTTTTGTTCTGCGCGGCATAAATGCTCAATAGACCCGAAAATGTGGCACATAGTATACAGCGCCACATAGCTTCGAAGAGTTACAATAAAATTAAGGTTGTCACTTAGAATAGTCCATTAACCTTTAAAACCAAGCGCTTACCGGGCGGGTTGCACATCATCCAGATAATATCCGCCTTCATATTGCTTCAGATCATCAACTTTGAGGTCTTTAGGCAATTTAAATCGGGCAACAAAGATTTGACCAGGCTTCACATAACCTTTTATATGATCAACATAACGCTCCAGCTTTTTATTACGTTTCACATAAAGCCCCATCACCAAATTAGATAGAGCCGGACTTTTTGCTCTGTAACGCCAGCGGGTTTCCAGCTCATGTGTACCTACTTTACGGGTAGATTCAAGTTTTAAAGCGCCTTCCACTGCTTTAACAAACTGAGATTGTTGTAACTGGCGCCGCTCTTCGTATTTCGCTTCCTGATGCTGAACATAAGCACCCAGAGCCGTACCTAGTAACGCGGATAAACCTCCGCCCTCGCCTGCTGCTGCCTGTTGCTGGCTCTTTCTCCACAGAACATTGTTATCGAGTATTTGCGCTGAGCGAGGGTTAATCTGTCCCTTACGGTAATACTGCTTTACGGCCTTACCGGCGGCCAGTGTTTCCTGATAACGTTCGGCGTTCACCGGGTGACTGTGCAAAAACAGCGCTCTGGCATTACCCTGCTCAGCATATTTCCTTTGCCAGATTCGGCTGGCAGCCATTGGGTCATAACCTGCAAGGGCGGAATAAAGAATGCCTATTTTATCGGCTTCCCTTTCACTCTCATGGGTAAATGCCGCTTGATAACCCGAACGACGGGCTGAATTAGACCCAGCCAAAGCACTGATTTGGGCATGGCTCTGACGTTCAAATACATGGTTTGCAACCGTATGCGCAATCTCATGACCGATCACTGCAGCCAGTTCAGAATCGTCTTTAAGGATATCCATCAGTTGAGTATGGACAACAATATATGTACCGCCTGTAGTAAACGCGTTGAAGCTGTCACGTTTAATCAGGATAGGCTGCCAGCGCTCATGTTTTAGATGGGAAACCTGATGAATACGATCAAATACTTTTAACAGGCGGTAGTACTGCTTTTTGTTCAGTGCAGCGTTCACTGGGCGCTTCTCTTTCTTCTCTTTTGCCAGAATCGCTTCAATGTAAGCATTGCCCTGCTTAATCTGCGTCTGCCTGTTTGCCATGCTCAGAGTACGCTGACCAGTCACCCGATCCCGTTCACTGACTGATTCAGCTACCTGATAAAGGCTTTGATCTACTTTCTTCAGGGTTTGACAACCGGAAAGAAAAACCGTCACCGCAGCTAATAGGAACAGGTTCTTCATACGCACACTCAAAAACATAAGTAATAACCACAAAACATATATAGTTATATGTAATAAAAATTAATTTTTTTATAACCGATTTAAATCAACACATTCCATTATAGTATTTGTGTGGCAAATACAATTCAGATAACATGCCGCACTTGCAAATATGCTAATTAGTTAAAGCTATATGCCTTAATCAGACAATAGCTGCTGTGAACCTAATATGAATACTGCCGTATACCCAGGAACATTTGATCCAATCACTAATGGTCATTCGGATCTGATTGAAAGAGCCGCTAAACTTTTTGACAAAGTTGTGGTCGCAATAGCAGAAAGTCCGAAGAAGAAACCTATGTTACCACTTGAAACACGGGTCGCTTTGGTAGAAAAGGTAACAGCACATCTGGAAAACGTCGAAATTGTAGGCTTTGATTGCCTGCTTGCCGAGTTTCTGGAAGAGCAAAACGCAAATATTATTCTTCGGGGTTTGCGTGCCGTTTCCGATTTTGAGTACGAGTTCCAACTCGCTGCGATGAACCGACACCTGGCACCTAACGTAGAAAGTATTTTCCTGACACCGGCGGAACATTTATCGTTTGTGTCATCTACGCTGATTCGTGAAATATCAAGCTTAGGTGGCGACGTAAGCAAATTTGTCCACCCGGCGGTATCAGAAGCCCTTAGTGAGCACTTGGGCCAGTAACTGTTTTAAATTGAGTGAGGTAGCCAACCATGGCATTGATTATTACTGACGAATGCATCAACTGTGATGTATGCGAGCCGGAATGCCCAAATGAGGCAATCTCTCCGGGTGATGAGATTTATGAAATTGAACCATCAAAATGTACTGAGTGTGTGGGTCATTACGATACGCCTCAGTGTGTTGAGGTTTGCCCGGTAGACTGTATCCCTAAAGACCCGGATCACGAAGAAACTGAAGCACAGCTTATGGAAAAATATAAGCAGCTGACTGGTCAGTAAGCTTTAGTTCCCAATAAAAAAGCAGGCTTATGCCTGCTTTTTTATTGTCTGGATTTTGTAGTGCAAGTAAGAACGCATTATTGATAACGCTCCTGCCAGAAGATCATCCGGTCATTACCACGTGCCCGGCCAAAGGTGATCAAGGCATCCGGCATATTAGCGTCATCCGCAGATCCATTCTGATCCCAGTCATAACGCAACCAGTTTGGAACATTACTGATACCCAGATTAAAGTATCCGGTGTTTCCTTCCCCAGGCGCCGAGAATTCCAAAGTAAAGTCACCCGATGCCGGCTGGGCATTAACCCCATTGATTCCTAATGTGCCGGTAGAAGTACCCGCACCCACAGTCACAATTCTGTTCCCAGCCGTATCGATACTATTACCATCAAAGGTAATATTAGTTAGAGGAACCTGACTACAGCTATCATTGATTGCCGTTACAAAACCATTTCCATCCCAGTACTGAACCGAGAATGGTACTGGCAAAGCTTCATTCTCGGGACCATGTGCTGATTGAGTATATAAGCGACCATATCGTGCATCAAAGGTTGAGCCGATCTCTGCACCGGTACAACTGCCTCCACAACTTCCGGCAGTAGCCGGATCGAAATTCAGCGTTCCACTATCAAAGTTATTTCCATCACCCAAGCCGGTTGTTTGATCAAGATAAATGCCAAGTTGAAGCTGCTCATATGGACCATCTTCGAATCCTGCCGCACCACCGTTGCGGGTAAAAATCAGGTCAGCAATCACTCCATCTCCCGAGGATGTCCGATTAACCACGCCTGCCGTCCAGCCACTGAGAGCCGAAGATGTTGTCAGCCGAGAACTTAGGTCTGTGCCGTTGTCACTGTCCTCAGCGGCAAACTTAACCTCTTCCGTATCATATAAGGCGATGTCGTAATTCTCAGTTACATCATCATTTGCTGCTCTTGCTTCAAGGCGGTAAGCAACTTCAGCAAACGGTTGCTGCATATAGATAAATGATGAACAACTGGACGTAACATTAACGTCTGAAAGCGCAATGTAATCCGGATAAAAACGTCCGATTTTTGTCACTACACCCCGGATATCGGCTGCTGAATCCGCAAGATAATCATCCAATTGCGCAATGATGCTGACACTTCCCACTTCATCATATTGCAATGTTGCAGTGACATCAGCACCACTACGGCTGGCATAGGTATCCAGTAATGGTGTTGTTGTGCCCGTTAAATTACCCTGAACACCTGCTGCCGGGGTATAGGAATCTGTTGATAAGGTTACCGTGCCGGTGAAGTTTGGAGTAACACCATTGTTCGTGACATCAACCCCGGCATCCGGAATATTGTCATTATTACTATCATCAGCACTCTGGTATCTGTAGGCATTAATGGCAACATCAAAGTCACTGCCAGCTGAGGTAAAGCCATCTCCGCCCGTTTCATCACCCGCATTGTTACTGACGGCCCCAGCTGTAATGGAAGGGAAACCAAAGGCAAAAGGCCTGACGACGAAGTCATTCGATTGGCCATTCAGTGCAGGATCTGCGAGGTTAACATTCAAGCGCATCAGCCCCGCATCTTCGTAGTTCAGAGTCAGTGGCTGAGTACTGACCGAATTAGCATCAAAGGTGATATTCACACCGGTATAGCTTAACGGTGATCCGCTATCCAAAACATTTATGGATGAGCCATTTACAAAGAAACGCTGACCACTGACGCAAGTAGATGGGTTTTGACAGCTTGCGGCAAAGCCTATGGATTGACTGCCGGAGAAGGAACTGCTGCATGAAGTCGGGCTCGCTACGTCAGCCTCTATGGCACGAAGATAAACATCCGAACTGTCTTTACCCGAAATCTGCGTACCAATGTTTAATGGATTGCCGGCACTGTCCACAAACTTCAGAACCGCATTGGAGATGGTCAAATTCGGATCATCTGCAGCAATAGCATTGCCCGTTGTTTCAGTAACAGAACCATCCGTTACATTAAATCCAAATGTTCCTGTCGTAGTATGGCTAAATTCCAGAGTTACGGATGATGAACCACTGGCAAAGGTATAGGTTGCCTCACCGTCATTTGCTGTGCCATTAGCCAGTGAGCCCCCGCCACTAACAATACTTAACCAATCCCCTAAACCACTGTCCGTTGTGATGGTGATGGTGCTCTGAGCAGCATCAATCGGGTTATGGCTGGCATCATGAGCAGTAATAGTAATTTGTTCAGGTAAGCAGGTTACACCACTTGCACCATGGCTAATTGAGTAATGATCCGGGCCCACAACACAGTCTGGGCGAGTACTACCATCCCAGTTCAGGCCTGCCAGTTGATTAGTATGAATAGCAGTCACCTGAGAAAGGGAGAGTGCCTCATCAAAAATCAGGACTTCATCAAGCAGCCCATCGAAGTACTCAGGAGAACCTCCTGTGTCTTCGATTCTACCTAGCGAGCTGAAACTATTACCTATATCACCTATACCGCCAGTGCCAGCCTTATCCAAAGAACCATCGATAAATATTTGGTAACTGCCGTCCGTCGCATCTCGGGTCAGCACCACGTGATGCCAACTATCATCATTAATAGATGCATTGGATTTAGTAGTGGCATAGTCATCACCTACAGTGATTCCTATTCGTCCAGAAGCATCCAACCAGCCCCAGAAAATATCATCTGCACCACCGGACTGTTCAACACCGGCAACACCTGGAGCTCGCCAAGACGTATTGTCACCCGTCTGAGAGGTCTTAATCCAGAAACTCAGGCTAGCTGTCGTTTGTAATTGAGAGAGGTCGAGACCATCAACATAATCGCCGGAACCATCAAACTCACCAGCCCGACAAATTTGCCCCGGAGAGGTTGTTGTCGCATCACCCGATGGGGAGCCATCATTCCTGCCAATATTGTCTTCTACCGTGCCCCAAGAAGCTTCATCGAAACGCCACTCAGCAACCGGGGATGATGGGCACTGACGGGCAGAGCCGTCGTAATTTAAGCCGCTGTCCTGATTCGTATAGATAGTCGTGACATCTGTCTGAGAGATGACTTCATCAAACAGCAGCAATTCATCGAAATCACCATCCGCGGAGCGTCCACCTTCGCCAGCAGTATAATCACTACGGTTATCACCCAGATAGATTGATAGGAGCTCACCTATAGATAGTGTTGAGCCAAATGATTCGTTGATCTCAAGCACACCATTTACATACATTTGCATCACACGATTGGGCATATCCCATGTCACTGAGATATGTACCCACTCGGTAGATGCAAAACTGAATTGGGTGCTGGAGGAATAGCGATAATCAGCATCAGAGGTGTTTTCAAGGCCAAATCGCAACCGGCCATCTGTTTCCATGGTGATAAAAAAGTACTTATCATCACTGCCAGTTGAAGAGGCACTGAGCAACACTTTACGTTCTGAGTTACTTCCCCAGGTAGTCGCTGAGCGATACCAGAAGCTTATTGAGCCTTGATCACCAATATCGTCATCAATATCCAGCGTGGTATCGATGGCATATTGGTCATCGTCTGAATTGTTATCGCCGATTTGCCCTGCTCGGCAAAGCTTACCATCGGCAATGTTTGTGACATTGCCTGTACCTGTGTCTATAACTGAACCATCAAAGCTTCCAACATTGTCTTTGATCTCTGCCAGGGCGCCGGTCCAAATGAGCTCATCAAAACGCCATTCGGCAAAAGCCGTTGGTGTGGTCACAACAGGTGCTGCACCAAACACCACAATACCTACATCTTCAGTAGTGTGGTTTCTTTCACTATCCCTATCCGTATCTTCATCAATTTCGACAGACACTGTTGTGGTTGTAGAACCACAACCACGAGCCCAACCACCATCACCGCCATCCAGAGAGTTGATTGCAGCAACATAGTCTGGTTCAGATGCATAGCTCTGGGTCAGGTTGATTGACCGGCAATTCCCGGTCACTGTATCACCCGTCGCAATCGCCTCAGCCGTGACGGTTGAACCCGAACTGTTATTCACAAGATCCGGCACAGCGCCTTCATCAACAGCTAGATAAGCATAACTCTCAGCAACTGTGACGGAACCATCATTTACCTCAGCACGTCCGACCGCTGCCTGGAATTGCGTGGAATTAAGATTACGAGAAGCGGAATAAACCCATGGAGTTGTATAGGAGCCTGAACCATTATTATTGGTCATAATCTGGGTTAACAGGACGGGTGTTGCCGAGAAGCTTTGTGAGAAGTTAACCGTTTGCCAGCTTTCAGAACCAGAAACCCCTCTGCCATGCTGGACGGAGGATACGTCAACTTCCCCAACCTCAATCTTCACACCACCGGTGAGATCAAAAACGCCTTTCTCAGCCACCAGAAATTTTACGGTTTCAGTTCCGGATTGATCATTGTTGGGTGGTTCCACAGCGACAATTTGCGACGAAGTGGAGTTGATTGATACAACCCTGACGCCTGTTGGGTCAGCGTTATCAGTCTCGGCCATCAGGAAAATAACAGGATCGGTGTATGTCTGATCGAAGTTAATGGTTTCGGTTGATCCCACCGTTACATCAACTGAGCCACCTTCCCATTGAAAGCTGCTGCAGCTTACTGCCCCACGTGAACTGCCATCGGCATTATCACCATTGGATTCGTTCTGATAAATTTCATCAACATTCGTAGAGGATAAAACCTGAGAATAGATTTTGAATTCGTCTATATAGCCTTCAAATGCCTGAGTGCTGTCGAAGCTTCCACCGAAGGAATCCTGCTCTTGCCCAATGATCACCGACGAGCTGTTATTGATGGATATTTGAGATCCACCACCATTGTTATGGCAGTTCGCAAGGCTGCCATCAACATACAAACACATTGTGGAACCAGAACGTGTCACTACAAGATGATGCCAGGCATCGTCGGTAAGGGTTTTACCAGCACTGACAGTACTGCCCCGATCACCCACATTCATTCTGACTACGGTCGAGTTTTCGATGTAGATTTCAATTTCATCATCATTCTGACTACTACCCAACACATGGAAAATCTCTTGTTGAGCTTTAGCCGTGTCCGTTTTGATCCAGGTAGAGATACTGAAGCTGTTCAGGCCATTAACCGCATCACTGTCTAAAGTGACATAATCAGATGTCCCTGTCGGGGACAGATCCAAAGACCGGTTAATCTGAAATTCCGTCGCGGTACTTTCAGTGGAACCATTCGCTGTGCCATCATAACTTCCTGCGCTGTCAGTAACTCCGGATGCTATTGAACACTCATCGAAACGGTATTCAAGGATAGGTGACGGTAACGGGCCTCCCCCCCCACTCGACGGATTAATCGATAAACCAGCAACCACCCAATCATCAGAATCACCCAGATTCCATCTGAAATTAGTTGATGCTGAGCCGTCTAATGTAGCCCCTGCACCGGCTAGCTTATTGCGGCCATTTTCTTTGTAGTTCCAGCGCTGGTCACCAAGACTGATGCTCATCGCTGAATCCTGTTCTTCTGCAGCGACAACAGCAAACGCCAGGTCATTGGTTTCAGAGGTCACCGTCAGAGTCGCCTGGCCACTGTCCCCAGTATTGGATTGAAAGACATCATGAGGGCTTGCCTGATCAACACCGGTAAACGTCATTACCCCAGCGCCCGCTCCTCGCTGGACGGAATCATTAAACGTGATACGAACGTCAGAAGTAGTTACAGGAGGGTTTACCAGTTTCCAGATTTCCACCCTGGAATCATCATCTCGAGCCCGGGCTCCGACATAGACAAGATTCTGGCCTGAGTAAGTAACTGAAGTAACCGTTTCAAAATCGTCATTCCACATAGAGATCCCCACTAGCATGAATAGGTCACTGCCATTGCCCGTGGTGTGGGATACATTCAGGGAGGTTCCGCCGTTAATGGAACCTGAAGAAGTGTTGTCTATTGCAATAGCAGAAAAGGCCTGTTGCGAAGCAACCAGCAAAAGTAATAGAAGGCCGGCAAAAAACCTTTTCATTTCAACCCCATGGGAAGCTCAAGACAATTTGTAATTTTAGACCGTTTTAGATACGAAAGTGTCCGGCCTGATTACAACAAAATACTATAGCTGAGCACTTCGCACTATCTCATTCAGAGAATACCTTTGATCAAGCAGCTCTCCTAGAGCGGTACCTTGCGCTAAGTGATAAGCATAATGCATATGCAAACAGCGGATTTTATCCCACTGGGATATACCGCCTATACCGTACTTACTATATAACGGCAGAAAACCCAGTTCCTCGATTCTCTGTTTTTGTTGATCAGAGGCCGATGCCCATCGCAGATCCACATAACGTTGCTGATCTGCAAGATGACGTTCCAGTAGTTCCGGGTTGTTTTCTAACTCCTGCTCCAGCTCTTTAACCGCACCTGCGGTTTCTATCTCCGCAATGGCCTGATAAACATCCTTGCTGGATAACCAATACAACGTGGGGAAGGGCTTATCATTTGCCAGCAATTCCATTTGCAGAACCAAAGGGACACCCTGCTCATTTTGCACGGCGATACCCACCATGCCATGAGGTTCACGACCCAGTTGTTTTAAGATCATTTCTTGTTGGATTGCTGAAGGTTGTATCAATTCTTTCTCACTTATTTCGTTGTTTGGATCAAACATTGCCATAATCTTCACCCCGTCCCAACCAACGCTGAACAAGGGGCTCGATATGATCTGGCCATTGCTGCATCTGACCCGCAATACTTTTCACTCGGGTTAACAGATCCGAGTCTCTCTGCAAGTCAGCCATTTTAAACTGCATCACCCCGGT
This sequence comes from Neptuniibacter sp., assembly GCA_030149405.1. Classification (GTDB taxonomy): domain Bacteria; phylum Pseudomonadota; class Gammaproteobacteria; order Pseudomonadales; family Balneatricaceae; genus Neptuniibacter. The sequence goes on from JASBRM010000337.1 coordinate 9,955, forward strand.
TTGTCGGGTGCCGAGTACTTCACCGGGCCCTCGGAGTTCCAGATCTTTTTCGGCAATCCGAAAACCATCTGTGGTCTCGCGCATCACGGCAAGACGAGCGGTACCTTGTTTAGAAAGCGGTGAGTGGTACATCAGCACACAAAAACTTTCTACAGAACCTCGCCCAACACGGCCTCTGAGTTGATGCAGTTGAGCCAACCCAAGGCGTTCCGGATTTTCAATAATCATGACGCTGGCATTCGGCACATCAACCCCAACTTCTATCACCGTGGTCGCCACCAGCAGATCCAGCTCAGCACTTTTAAACTGCTGCATAATCTCGGCTTTTTCAGCCGGCTTCATCCGACCATGCACCAGACCTACTTTTAGCTCAGGCAAAGCTTCTTTCAACTCTTCCGCCGTGACTTCCGCAGCCTGACATTGCAGAGCCTCTGATTCCTCAATCAAAGTACAGACCCAGTAAACCTGACGTTTATCTGCGCAGGCACTACGAACTCTCTGTACCACCTCATCTCTGCGGGTATCCGCAATCACAACGGTGCTGACAGGCGTTCGGCCTGGGGGTAGTTCATCAATAATTGAGCAATCCAGATCCGCATAGGCACTCATTGTCAGTGTTCGCGGAATCGGGGTCGCGGTCATAATCAACTGATGGGGCGCTAATTCACCATTTCGGCCTTTCTCACGCAAAGATAAGCGCTGATGCACGCCAAAGCGATGCTGTTCATCAATCACCACCAGCCCCAGATCGGAAAAGACCACCTCTTCCTGAAACAGAGCATGGGTACCGACAACAACTCGAGCCTCACCGGAACGAATAAGATCCAGCTGAGCCTGTCTCTGTTTGCCTTTAAGCTTTCCAGCAAGCCAACCCACCTTGATACCCAAAGGTTCCAGCCAGTTACTGAAATTAATGTAATGCTGCTCGGCCAGTATTTCAGTTGGTGCCATCACCGCTGCCTGATAGCCACTATCTACCGATTGCAGTGCAGCCAGTGCCGCAACCACAGTTTTACCGGAGCCCACATCTCCCTGCACTAAACGCAGCATGGGATAAGGCTGTATTAGATCTGCTTTCACTTCCGCAGATACCCGTTGCTGCGCACCCGTTAGCGGGAATGGCAGTTGCTCCAGAAACAGCTGTATCAGATCCCCCTCACCTGTTAATTCCGGGGCACCTTTCTGGCGGGTTTTCTGCCTGAGTTTGAGCAGAGAAAGATGGTGAGCCAACAACTCTTCAAAGGCCAAACGCCTTTGAGCTGGGTGAAGACCTTCCTGCAAAAGATGTTGGTCAGCATCAACAGGAGGACGATGCAGGTAGGCAATGGCATCATCCAGGCCAGGGAATTTCCACTCCTGACGTAAGGATTCCGGTATTAACTCCTGAATAGCCCCTCGTGCGAGATAGGTCAGGGCTTGTTCGCTTAAAGCCCTTAGCCGACCCTGATGTAAACCTTCAGTGGTTGGGTAGATGGGAGTTAAAGTTTCTTCAACCGGTGTCAGCTCTTCTGAATCCACCTTAGTGTATTCAGGGTGAACAATTTCCAGCCCATTAGGGCCTGTTCTGGCTTCGCCGAAACAGCGTAACTTCACACCTGGTTTAAGGTTATTTTTCTGGGCTGCGGAGAAATGAAAAAAGCGCAGCGTGAGGCTGCCAGTACCGTCTTGAATCCGACATAAAAGACTTCTACGACGGCCTTTACTGATATCCGCCAGTTGCACCTCTCCTTCCACAACGCATTCATCACCCGGGCGTAAAGAGCCCATTGGAACGACTCGAGTCCGGTCCTGATACCTTAATGGAAGGTGGAAAAGCAGATCCTGCAGGTTATAAATACCCAGGTTATGCAGCTTCTTTTCCAGAGCTGCACCGACACCTTTGAGTTCACTGACACTGATTTTAGCCAGAATTGCGGTCATTGCCCCCCCGCAGGATCAAAGCTCGCAATTGCGTCAATCAGGATATCAATTGCCTGTGGACGCGGGAAACTGGCACGCCACGCAACACCCACAGTGCGTTTGGGTGCAGGCTTTTGGAATGGGCGCGTTACAACCATTTCAGAGCGCATAGGCCCATATACGGCGGACTGAGGTAATACAGAACAACCCAGGCCTGAGCCAACCATCATACGAATGGTTTCCAGAGAACTACCTTCAGTGATGGTCTGCTGATCGTGCAATGCCTGTGTCAACGTTGGGCAGGATTCGAGTACCTGATCCCTGAAACAGTGGCCCTCTCCGAGCAGCAGCAAAGGCGTATTCGGCAGTTCTTCACTGTTAATCTCTTTGTGCTTACTCCACGGATGTCCTGCTGGCATCAGCATTTCAAAGTCTTCTTCATAGAGAGGACGGGTCAGGATATCCGGTTCATTGAATGGCAATGCCAGAATGACTGCATCCAGTTCACCATTGCGGATTTTAACTCGCAGGTTCTCGGTAAAATTTTCTTCGATATACAGCGGCATATCCGGAGCCAGTTCCTGCACTTTAGAAACCAGATGCGGAAACAAATAAGGGCCAATGGTGTAGATAGCGCCTACTCTCAGCGGTGATTTCAACTGATCTTTGCCTTCCAGCGCCAGATCTTTGATGGTGTCCGCCTGCTCTAAGACCCGCTGCGCCTGTTGAACAACCTTATCTCCTACAGGTGTTACCCGAACCGAGTTCTTGCTACGCTCGAACAGCGCCACACCCAACTCTTCTTCAAGTTTCTTTACAGCAATAGAAAGCGTTGGCTGGCTGACAAAACACTTTTCCGCCGCATGACCAAAATGCTGTTCACGTGCCAGGGTAACGATGTAACGCAATTCTGTAAGGGTCATGAAGGCAAATCCTTTGTTATTATGCAGCTCAGTTTCAGACCGGAGGCTTTATGCAACAATCTACTATCCTGATCGCCGGGTGCGGTGACGTCGGCAGTGTTCTTGGACAACGGTTGCTTAAAAAAGGTCATAATGTTGTAGGCCTGCGTCGTAATATAAACCAGCTTCCATCAGGCATCCAAGGAATAAGCACTGATCTGTCTCAAATAGACGAACTGACAACCACTCTGGCTGAACAAAGCCAATGCGATATTCTGGTCTACAGTGTCGCCGCAAGTCAGCATGATGAGCCGGGTTATCAGCAAGCCTATGTAGAAGGCTTTAAGAATCTGTTGGCAGCACTACCGGCAACTCCGAAACACATCTTCTTTACCTCCAGTAGCAGCGTGTATCACCAGAACGACAGCAGTTGGGTAGATGAAAGCAGTCCTTGCGAACCCACCGGATTCAGTGGCCGCATCATGCGTCAGGCAGAACAACAAGTTCTCACCAGTAATGTACCTGCAACGGTCGTGCGTTTCAGTGGCATATACGGTCCGGGGCGGAACCACCTGCTAAAAAGGGTGAAACGCGGCGATGTTGCCCCCGAATCACCAGACCAGTTCAGTAACCGCATTCACAGGGATGACTGTGCCGGTGTACTCGAACATTTAATTGCAAAGGTGCTTGAAGGAGAGAATATCGAGCAGATCTATCTGGCTACGGATGATACCCCTGCAACGATGTACGAAGTTACCCATTGGCTTTCTGCCCAGATGGATACTCCCATTCTTTCTGAAACCCATAGCCGGCGGGCAGGCAGCAAACGCTGTTCGAACCAACGCCTACGCGATAGTGGTTATGTAATGCAATTCAGCAGTTATAGAGAAGGCTACGCTGAGTTGCTTAAGGAGCTTTGATTCAAGAGCAGTAAAAAAAGGGCCCTAAGGCCCTTTTGCTTTAACTGATTCAGCTTACTTAGCGAACTCATCCAACAATGCCTGCTGTGCAGAGAAGACCTCTTCGCCTTCAGCAGGTTTGTTCTGGATATAGCTGCCGTCCGCCTGAAGTTCCCAGCTCTGGCAGTTGTCCTGCATGTAGTAATCCAGCTCACGCTTCAAACGCTCAGCATGCTTACCAAACACCTGGAAGCCCGTTTCCACACGGTTGAGCATGTTGCGTTCCATCCAGTCGGCACTGGCACAGAACACATCGGGTTTGCCGTTATTACCGAAGTAATAAACACGAGTATGCTCCAAGAAACGGCCAATGATTGATCGCACATGGATATTCTCAGACAAACCTTCAATACCCGGGCGTAAACGACACATACCCCGGATGATCAGCTCAACCTTCACACCTGCCGCTGCAGCTTCATATAAGGCACGAATCATTTTCGGTTCAGTCAGGCCATTGACCTTAACCATGATATGTCCCGGTTTACCTGATTTAGCCAAACGCGCTTCACGGCGGATCAGCTCAATCATTTTTGCATGCAGTGTGAATGGCGCGTTGTAGAGTTTTTTCAGTTTCTGAATTTTGCCCATACCGGTCAGTTGCTGGAAGACCTTATGAACATCTTCACCCACTTCCTGATCAGAGGTCAGGAAGCTGTAATCGGAATAGAGACGCGCTGTACCCGAGTGATAATTACCGGTACCCAGATGTGAATAACGAACCAGTTGATTGCCTTCTTCACGAACAATCAACATCGCTTTAGCGTGGCACTTATAACCCACCACCCCGTACACAACCAGACAACCGGCTTCCTGAAGGCGGGCGGCCAAATGCAGGTTACTTTCTTCATCGAAACGTGCTCGCAGCTCGATCACCACGGTGACCTCAATGCCGTTACGGGCGGCTTCCACCAGCGCATTCACAATGTCTGATTTAACACCAGTACGGTATAGGGTTTGTTTGATTGCCACCACATCCGGATCTTTAGCCGCCTGACGCAACAGGTCCACCACCGGTGTGAATGACTGGAATGGATGCAGAAGCAGCTGGTCACCGGCCTTCAGGGATTCAAAGATACTGTCACCCTTCAGTTTACCCGGCACACCCGGTGAAAATGGTTTCCAGCGCAGATCGTTATGTTCTACCAGATCACGCACAGCCATAAGACGAGTCAGGTTTACCGGGCCATCAACCCGATAGGTCTGAGATTCATCCAGTTTGTATTCTTTTTGCAGAAATTCAATCAACGGCTCAGGTGTGCGTTGATCCACCTCCAAACGTACAGCATCACCGTATTTACGCGAATGCAGCTCACCACGCAGGGTGTTTGCCAGGTCTTCAACCTCTTCCACATCAAAGGTCATATCCGCATTACGAGTAATACGGAACTGGTAGCAGCCCTCTACCGTCATACCTGGGAATAGCTCGTCTGCAAACTCGTGGATGATGGAAGACAGGAAGATCAGGTTATCACCGCCTTCACACAGCTCATCCGGTAGGCGAATCAAGCGCGGCAGCGAACGTGGTGCAGGGATAATCGCCATGCCGGTTTCACGACCAAAGGCGTCTTTACCATCCAGCTCAACAATAAAGTTAAGGCTTTTATTCACCAGTCGTGGGAACGGATGGGATGGGTCTAACCCAACCGGGCTGATCACCGGAACCACTTTTTCCTGAAAATAGGTTTGCACCCACTCACGCTGTTCCGGAGTCCACAAACGACGGCGGATAAAGTGAATGTTCTCTTTTTCCAGTTCCGGGAAAATCGTTTCATTCAGAATCTTATACTGGCGATCGACCGTGAGATGACAGATATCACTGATCTTTTCCAGAACCGTACGTGGATGCATTGCATCCGGACCTACTGCTTCACGGCCGTATTTCAGCTGAGTCATCTGCTCAGCAACACGAATCTCAAAGAACTCATCCAGATTACTGGAGAAGATCAGCAGGAACATCAAGCGTTCCAAAAGCGGATGGCCTTCTTCAAGCGCCTGTTCCAGTACACGAATATTGAACTGCAGATGACTGAGTTCACGGTTGATATAGAGCTCTGGTGCCTTGAGGTCGACAGGAGTCTCTTCCACTTCCTGTTCGGTAATAGCAACCGTCTCACGACTTTCAATGAGCGCCGCTGCTGCTTCATTCTGTTCAACTACTTCAACCATCTTGACTCAACCTCAATCAATTCCTTTTCGGGTGATAGATCACACCGATTAATCATTCATCCACTGTGCAACACGTTTAGCAAAATAGGTCAAAACGCCATCGGCTCCGGCGCGTTTAAACGCCAGCAGAGATTCCAGTGTCACACTTTGTTCGTCCAGCCAACCATTCTGATAAGCGGCCACATGCATCGCATACTCTCCACTTACCTGATAAACATAGGTTGGCGCTTTTAATTCGTCTTTGACCCGGCGCACAATATCCAGATAAGGCATACCCGGTTTCACCATGACCATATCGGCCCCTTCAGCCAGATCCAGTGCCACTTCATGCAGTGCTTCGTCACTGTTCGCCGGATCCATCTGGTAACTAAACTTGTTACCCTTACCGATATTTGCAGCAGACCCTACAGCATCACGAAACGGGCCATAGTAAGCACTCGCATACTTAGCAGAATAGGCCATGATCAGGGTATTCACGAAACCATTGCTTTCCAGCTCATCACGAATGCCTCCGATACGACCGTCCATCATATCGCTTGGTGCAACAATATCGGCACCTGCTTCCGCGTGAGACAGTGCCTGTTTGATCAAGGTATCCACCGTGCGATCATTCAGCACATAACCCTCTTCATTGATAATGCCGTCCTGACCGTGAGTGGTGAATGGGTCTAAAGCAACATCCGTCATAATCCCCATTTCCGGGCAGGCATCTTTGATCGCTTTAACAGCACGCTGCGCAAGACCATCAGGGTTGTAGGATTCTTCAGCAAATTCTGATTTTGCATCCATCGGTGTAACCGGGAACAGAGCCATTGCAGGCACACCCAAAGAAGTCAGCTCTTTGGCTTCCTTAACCAGCAGGTCGATACTCATGCGTTCAACGCTAGGCATCGAAGCAACCTGCTCCGTCTCATTTTCACCTTCAATGACAAAAACCGGATAGATCAGATCATCAGGAGTAAGCACACTCTCACGCATTAGACGACGGGAGAAGTCATTCGCACGCATACGGCGCATACGGGTTTCAGGGTAAAAACGCTGGCTGTTGTTAAAGGACACGATAGTTTCCTTAAAGATGCAGAAGTGAATTGGACATAAAAATGATGACATGCAGATGACAGACAAGCATAAAGCACCTGCTATTCGTATACATCATAGTATTAATGTAAATCTTATCGTAATCTTGGCCTAATTGGGTATGACAAACATCATATTGAGGAACCAGAAAAGATGAAAAAGATCGCGGTAATTCTATCCGGTTGTGGCGTATTTGACGGTGCAGAGATTTATGAGTCTGTTTTGACTCTGTTGCAGTTGGCTGAGCGTGGTGTGGATTATCAGTGCATGGCTCCTAATATTGACCAGATGCATGTAATCAATCACCTCACGGGGGAAGTTGCCGAAAACGAAAGCCGTAACGTACTGGTTGAAGCAGCACGTCTGGCTCGTGGCGAGATTATCGACCTGGCTACAGCCAATGCAGAAGACTACGATGCTCTGATCATTCCAGGTGGTTTCGGTGCAGCTAAAAACCTCTCTGACTTTGCAGTTAAAGGCCCGGAGTGTCAGGTGAATGCAGATGTCTTGAGTTTTACCCAGGCAATGCATAAAGCGGGTAAAGCTGTCGGTCTGATCTGTATCGCTCCAGCGATGACACCGCTCATCTTTGGTGAAGGGGCAACTTGCACCATCGGTAATGACGCTGATACTGCTGCCGCAATTGAAGCGATGGGCGGCAACCATGAAAGCTGCGGGGTAAGTGAAATCGTTATCGATCAGGAGCGTAAAATTGTCACTACTCCTGCCTATATGCTGGCAGGATCTATCACAGAAGCGGCATCAGGTATAAGAAAGCTAGTTGACCAGGTGATTGAGCTGGCCTAAGCCGTCACGAAAGGGGTGGCCCTGCCACCCCAATGCCATTTGCGATTTCCCCTGAATAAATAGTATTAAATCTATCCACTCTTACTTCTTAACCGTTTATAATTTCACCAGTTTTAAGATCTAATCAGCTGAAATAATTACCTTTTGTATACCGTACCCTATTTTTAGACTCACTCACTTGAGAGTTTATCAACTACTCAAACCATGCATTGCTGGCGGACGCTCACTTTCAGTGCGGTAAGGGAGAAGTGCTTTGAAACGATTGACACTGAAAACCTGCGTAGTTGCAAAGCTGCTTTCCTTACTCAGCGTTCAACC
>JASBRM010000340.1 GCA_030149405.1 Neptuniibacter sp.
ACGTCAGCAACAGATTGCATCTGATAACTATGCCAAGGTTGCGCTGATGTCTACCGGGCAGTTAATGATTGATGAAATCGAGAATTCCCGTCAACAGATCCGGGAAGCGGCCTGATTTTAAAGCTGTCGTAGATTAACTTAGTTGGTTAATCAGCAACGCCACTGAATTTTTTCCTGATTGCCGTTTTCTACTTTCCAGTATTCATCCGGGTCATCGCCCTCCGACCAGCCAGAAGCGATACATCTTATCTGAGTCGCCATCTCCTCAGCGGCACTGTATGCGCAATCCAGGTCTTTCTCCCAGGGAGTGGTGTTATTTTTGAACCAGACACTGACCCAGGCTTTGCCTGCAACTTTCTCATGAATCATGATGTCTACAGGGCCTTCCGGGAAGTTTAGGCTGAGTTCGTGAATCAGGCCTTTTGTTGAGTGTACGGTAAGCTCTTCGCCTCGAGATGCCAGCCATTCTTTGATCTGCTCAACAGACCGGTCTTTAACGTAAATCTCGATATCAGGGTGGCGGGTATCAGTCATTTTTATCTTTCATCATAAAGCGTAAAACGCGGAGAACACTCAGGCTCAGGTAGCCGATGGCAGCCAGTATGATGCCAACCCCAATGATGATCAAGCCGATCAGTGCCAGAATCTCTTGTGACACGGAGCTTTTAAGCGCAAATTCTGCGAAACCCAAAAGCAGTACACCGGCAAAAAACACCACAAAACCAATCCCTAGCAAGAGCAGGTTTTGCTGTGGGTTCTCGGCCCTTTTCCGCAACCACTGGTTTAGTTTCGAGCTCATAAGCGTGTAAACAGTCCAAGATTTACATCCAGAGTCAGAGACAGTTCGTTCTGATTGCAGATGTTCTGTTTGGCTTCTGATGACAAGCGTTGGCTATGGGGTGTCATGCCCAAAAGAGTATTAATGTCATCAGCGCTTTGCAGCTTGAAGTTGTAAGTCACTCGTTCTTGCTGCTGCAGTGTGAACTGCTCTTTTAATGTATTTTCAGGACTGAAATGACTGGGTTTAATCTCTTTATAGATCAGCTTGCGCAGTTCTATCAGGTGATCCTCAGCGGGCCATGCAACTAACAGGTTTGCTCCGGTTTTCATCGGCTTGGCAAAAGCTTCTGGCATCAAACGGCTGAACAGAACTAATTGCAGATCGAGCGACTGTTCTGGAATGGGGATGTCCGCGCCTGATGCAACCAACCAGGTGATTTCTTTACTGCGCTGGCAGGCAGCCTTGACTGCGTGTTTGGATATATCCAGACCGACTATGTTTGCGGATATACCTTCTTGTTTTAATGCGTTGTCTAAAAGGCTTGTGTAATAACCCTCGCCGCAGCCCATATCCAGCACGGTTGGGGAAGAGCAGCCTTCTAGTGCCTGAATAGCAAGTGTATTGATCTGGTCAGAAAGGGAGCGATAGAAGCCTTTATCAAGAAACTGCCGGCGGGCAGCAACCATCTCAGCATTGTCGCCGGGATCTTTAGAGCGCTTCTTGTGTGAGAGCAGAAGGTTCCAATAACCCTGGCGCGCGGCATCAAAGCTATGTTTGTTCTCACAGCAAAGGTTCTTGCCCTGTTGCAGCAGTACGGATTTACAGACAGGACAGGCGAGTTGCATTGGATGTTCTCTGGCTTACTTGCTCAGTAAACGCGCCATGATGTTTTCGTAAAGGTCTGAAAGGGTATCCAGATCTTCACAACGAACACGCTCGTTTACTTTGTGGATGGTTGCGTTGATTGGACCCAGTTCAACGACTTGCGCACCTGTTGGCGCGATAAAGCGGCCATCTGAAGTACCGCCTGAAGTTGAAAGTTCGGTTTCCAGACCTGTAATGGCTTTAATAGATTCCTGGCAGGCTTCTACCAGATCGCCTTCAGCCGTCAGAAACGGGTTGCCGGATAAGGTCCAGTCGATATCCCATTCCAGGTTATGTTTGTTCAGAATATCGCGAACACGGGTCTTGAGCTCATCGGCCGTAACTTCGGTCGAGAAGCGGAAGTTAAACATAACATCCACATGCCCTGGCACTACGTTGGTTACACCCGTGCCGCCATTAATATTAGAAATCTGGAAGCTGGTGGGTGGGAAAAAGTCATTGCCTTCATCCCAGACTTCAGCGGCTAATTCTGCCAGAGCAGGAGCAGCCATATGGATTGGGTTTTTCACCAGATGAGGGTAGGCAACATGACCTTGAACGCCTCGAATGGTCAGGGAACCGCCTAGGGAACCGCGGCGGCCATTTTTGATTACATCGCCCACTTTCTCGGTGCTCGAAGGTTCGCCAACGATGCACCAGGTAATTTTTTCATCGCGCGCTTCAAGGTGATCGACAACACGAGTCGTACCATTCACCCAAGGGCCTTCTTCATCACTGGTGATCAGAAGTGCGATTGAACCTTCATGGTCAGGGTGATGTTCAATAAAACGCTCTAGAGCTGTGATAAATGCAGCGAGGCTGCCTTTCATATCCGCTGCGCCACGACCGCATAGCATGCCTTGTTCGATGGTCGCTTCGAATGGTGGGAACTGCCAGCGCTCTTCAGGACCGGAAGGTACAACGTCGGTGTGACCGGCAAAACAGAACACCGGACCGGAATCGCCACGGCGAGCCCAGAAGTTCTTTACTTCTTCAAACTGTAAACGTTCGATCTTAAAGCCCAGCGCTTCAAGACGCTCAATCATCACATCCTGACAGCCGGCATCTTCAGGTGTTACAGATCGGCGATTGATCAGGTCTTGTGCCAGTTCAATAGTTGCAGAGTGAGATTGAGTCATGTGTTGTATCCGATGGAATAAAATAACTGGGCGCGCCTATAGAAGCGCGCCCGATCTAAAACATAATTAATTTATCAATTAATTATGTTTGTGCAGCTCTTCGTTAAGTTCGATTGCTGATTTGTTAGTCTTAACTTCAATGCGTCCGTTCTGAGAGTTACGACGGAACAGCAGGTCAGACTTGCCAGCCAGTGCAGCCGCTTTAATGGTTTCAACTTCGTTATTCTGGTCGTCCAGAATGGTCACTTTGGAACCAGCAGTTACGTACAGACCTGCTTCCAGAGTACAGCGGTCGCCCAGTGGCAGACCCAGACCCGCATTAGCGCCCAGCAGGCAGTTTTCGCCAACAGAGATCACAACGTTGTTACCACCGGACAGTGTACCCATAGTTGAGCAGCCACCACCCAGATCAGAGCCGTTGCCAACAACAACGCCAGCAGAGATACGACCTTCAACCATGCTCACGCCCATAGTACCGGCGTTGAAGTTGATGAAGCCCTCATGCATAACTGTTGTTCCTTCACCTACATGTGCGCCCAGGCGAACACGGGAAGCATCACCGATACGGATGCCCGCAGGAACCACGTAATCAGTCATTTTCGGGAATTTATCTACAGAGTTAACACTCAGAACACGGCCCTGAGCGCGTGCAGCCAGTTGGCGTTTTGGAAGGTCATCCAGAGATACCGCACCTTCGTTAGTCCATGCTACGTTTGGCAGCAGACCAAAAATGCCAGTCAGGTTAATGCCGTGAGGCTGAGCCAGACGCTGAGAGAGCAGAGTGAGTTTCAGGTAGGCTTCTGCAGTTGAAGTCGGTGCTTCATCTGATTCCAGAATACACACAACCAAAGGCTGAGCTGTGCCAGCCAGTACTTCAGTGATCTCTGCCTGATCTTCAGCATCAACAGACAGGAAGGCAGCTTCAAGGTCTTTTAACTGAGCAGCGCTGATTTCGATTGCCGCATTGCCGCCTTCGTAACCTACTTTTTCAGCTACAGCAGCGATGAAGTTATCGTCAGCGTTTAATACAGGAGCGTTGTAATAAACTTCAAGCAATTCACCTGCAGAAGATTTTGTACCTACACCCAGACCAAAAGCAAAATTTGCCATGTTACTCTCCAGATTTTTAAAATTTTAATGCGTTTACTAATGCGGCGAATTAACTCAGTAACGCCGCGTATTCAGTGTCTTTAAACCCTACCTTGCGAACCGAACCGGTATCCAGAACCGGACGTTTGATCATTGCAGGGAATTCGAGCATCAGTTTGATGGCTGATGTCTCATCAATATTTTCTTTTACTTCATCAGGCTGCTGGCGCCATGTGGTGCCACGTTTGTTCAGCAATACTTCCCAGCCCAGTTCGTCAACCCAGCTTTTTAGTTGCTGTTCTTCCAGACCATCTTTTCGGAAGTCGTGAAATGTATAGTCGCAGTCGTTCGCTTCAAGCCACTTGCGCGCCTTCTTAATGGTGTCGCAGTTAGGGATACCGTAAACAGTGATCATAAAGCGGTTTCCTTACAGACTTTCGACATAGTTGCGGATACGTTGTGCAGCTTCTACGCACTCTTCGAGGGTGGCAACCAAAGCCATGCGCACGAAGCCTGAGCCCGCGAGAATGCCATCTTTCTCCCGGGAGATATAACGACCCGGTAGAACGGTTACATTCTGAGAAGCGAATAGCCCCTGAGCAAACTTATCGTCATCAATCGGAGTTTTGGCCCACAGGTAGAAACTTGCATCTGGCTCTTTTACATCCATAACCGGAGACAGAATTTCAATTACTGCATCAAACTTACGGCGATATTGCTCACGGTTCTCGAAAACGTGCTCTTCATCATTCCAGGCAGCTATTGAAGCCAGCTGATGTTGAATGGGCATTGCAGATCCGTGGTAAGTACGGTAGCTAAGAAATGGAATCATCAGAGATGAATCGCCTGCTACAAAGCCAGAGCGTAAACCCGGCAGGTTCGAACGTTTGGACAGGCTGTGCATTACCACACAGTTCTTATAATCGTCGCGGCCTAATTCAGCGCAAGCTTGTAGCAGGCCGACAGGTGGCTGTTCTTCATCAAAATAGATCTCTGAATAACATTCGTCAGAACAGACGATGAAGTCATACTTATCTGACAAAGCGATGAGTTTTTTCAGGGTATCCAGACCAGTAACAGCGCCTGTTGGATTGCTTGGCGAGCAGATGTACAGCATCTGACAACGCTGCCAGATCTCTTCAGGAACAGCATCATAATCTGGGATAAAGTTATTTTCTGGCAGGCAGTTCAGATAAAACGGCTCTGCACCCGACAAATAAGTCGCGCCTTCATAAATCTGATAAAACGGGCTCGGTGAGATAATCACGGCTTCCGGTGAGCGATTAATCGCAGCCTGAGTAAAAGCAAAAATGGCTTCACGGGTGCCGTTTACAGGTAATACATGATCGTCTGCAGTCAGAGTCCCTGCATTCAATTTGAAACGACGGGTACACCAGTCCGCAATAGCCTGACGCAATTCAGGCATACCCTTAGTGGTTGGGTAATTAGCAAGTCTGCCGATATTCTCATTAATACACTCAGCGACAAATGCGGGTGAAGGGTGTTTTGGTTCACCGATAGATAAAGCAATGTGCTCCAGATCATTGGGTGGAGTCACTTGCGCTTTTAAAGCGTTGAGTTTTTCAAAAGGATAGGGCTGTAACAGGCTCAGATCGCGGTTCATGCTTGAATATTTTCCAGTAGTGGCTGCGAAAACACAGAAATAAGGGGCGAAATTATACCTGAGAACGCAGGTAGGATTAAGCCCTCAATTACAAGCATAGGTGCTATTTGGTTCTGAGGACAAAAAATACTATGCTGTTAAACAAGCGTTTGTTTTAGGGTAGCCATATGCATCAAGATCGCCGCATTTATCCACGAGTACATGTCGAGATCCCAGCAGAAGTTGAAGATGGCAGAGGTGAAACAGCAGATGTCACTCTGTTGAATGTCAGTCTCAGCGGTTTACTGGTAGAAGGTGGAAGTGATCTGTTGCAACTTAAGGCTCCTGCGGCAGGTTTGCCTTTAGAGCTCAAAATACATTTTGGCATCGAAGGTGAGCCGGTTCATTGCCATTGTCGGGTGGTGTACAACCAACGTCAGTCACAACAATGTATGCGGTATGGTTTGATTATTCTGAGCATCGATCACCATGCCAGTGAAAAGCTTCAGGCTTTTATTGCCCGCACCGTAAAGTAGTTACAGGTTGTATGCTCACAGAAGACTAACGGGACTTATTCGCAGCTTCCTTAACTTTTCACCGGTAGTTCGTCGTACTCTTTTAAAGAAGTAGGGTCTGTGTACCACTCCGCTCGTGATGCGCAAAAAATATTATGTATGGGTCGTATTTCAGGGTCTTCATTCAATGTGCCGGCCGGAATCACCACCGCACGCCCAGATTGAGCTTTCCACGGCATTGAAGAACCGCATTTTTTACAGAAGGCCGTAGCAAAATGTTTTGTGTCCGGCAGGTTATAAACACCCACGTTGTTTTCACCTGCATTCCATTGAAAGTGTTCAGGGGCGACCAGAATATTTGCGGCGAACGCACTGCCGGTAAATTTCCGGCAGCGTGAACAGTTACAATACTGAAAGATGCCCAGATTCCCAGTGATCTCGTAAGAGACTTCTCCGCATAAACAGCCTCCGGATACTTTGTAGTCAGACATCTTTCCCTCCAGGCTCCGTTCATTTTTCAGAGTAGAGCATTTATGTGTACTGAATTTCTTTAAGGCCAATATTGCTTCTGGCAGACTCAATTACTGTCAGAGTTGCTGGAACAAACAGTAGAATCAAAACCGTGCCATAGGCCAGACCAAATACAATTGCGGTTGCCATTGGAATAAGGAACTGTGCCTGTAATGACGTCTCAAACAGTATCGGAGTCAGGCCGGCAATTGTGGTCAGTGAGGTCAACAACACCGCACGCAAGCGTTGGCAAGCCGCTTCAACGATTGCTTCTTTGACGGCCAAGCCTTTTTGGCGCAGCTGTTTATAGAAGGTTACCAAGACAATCGAATCGTTGATGACGATGCCAGAAAGGCCGAAGAACCCAAACAGAGAAAGAATAGTCAGGTTCATACCCAATAATCCATGACCGAAGATGGCGCCTGTTAGCCCCAGAGGAATTGCTAACATGACTGCTATTGGCCAGCTGTAGGAAGCAAATACCCAGGCTAGGATGATAAAAATAAGAGTCAGGGCAAGCATCAGCCCCATTTTCATATCAGAGAGGGTTTCTCGCTGGCTCTTATTGCGCCCTTCAAAGCTGGCGGAAACACCGTAATCACTAAGAATTCGTTCCAACTTGCCGGATTTCAGGTCTGCTATGATCTCATCCGCATTACCCACACTCTCGTTCAGGTCAGCGCTGACTTTGATCGAGAGCTGGCCATCGACCCTGGTTAGGGTATCCAGTCCTTGTTTCGCTCTGAAACTAACCACATTACTCAGTGGTGTCGTGCCGCCATCAGGAAGAACGACCGGTAGCTGTTCAATAACACTTAAACGGTCTCGTTCAGAATCCGGTAACATAATCCGGACTTCTACTTCATCTCTGTTCTGGTAGAAGTTCTGAACTTCAAGCCCATCAAATGCAGCACGCAACTGGCGTCCCAGGGAATCAAGAGTGAGGCCAGCTGATTTTCCTGCTGGTGTCAGCTCATAGATCAGTTGCGACTTACCAAACGGCAGATCATCGTCAATGTTGTTTAAGCCAACATAGCCCTTCAGGAGATCCTGAAGTTCCAATGAAGCCTGCTTAATTTTATTGATATCGGTACCGGACAGGTTGACCTCAATGGGTTTGCCCGGAGGGCCGGTTTTAGAAACGCTGATGACAAACTTCTCAATGCCAGCAGGCATATTGATGCGTTTACGCCATTCACGATTGAAATCAGCTGTAGAGTGTTTGCGGTCATCACCAGGAAAGAGTTCGATTTCAAGAGAACCAAACTCTTCGCCACTGGTTGAACCCTGAGAAGTACGGGAGAAAGAAGCACTGCGAAGTTTCATCAATGCGGTTTTAACATTACCGCCGCCCATAGCTTCATCAGTTTCATCCAGAGTTTGTTCCAAATGCAGAAGGAAGCGTTCAACCTGAAGATTGTTGGTTCCAGCGGTGAATTGAACATTAGCGGTCATTTCATCCCTTTCAACC
>JASBRM010000343.1 GCA_030149405.1 Neptuniibacter sp.
TCTGAGCATGGCGACCTCACGCCAGCCGATGTGTCCGCCAAGCACCAAACGGTTAAACACATCATTAGCGGCGTTGCCCTGCCAGATATTGACAAAAGCCTCTTCGAAAATCTGTTTCAGACTACTCAGTGAAATCTTTCCAGTACCGGTATAGAGCAAATTGAAATCATGAATCCAGATGGTTTGCTGTTTACTATCGATCCGGTAGGGGTGCTCATCAATCACGCGTAATCCGAGGTTCTCAAGCACAGGAATAACATCTGAAAGTGGCAGCGAGGTTCCCGCGCTGAAAAGTTTAAAGTTAAGATTATCCGGTTCCTTCTCTAACGCCTGATAAAAGCTCAACTGTAAGGGTGATGATTCTGTAAGTTTGTTGATATGTTGCAGATCCACCACTGCTGTTCTGGGTGTGAAATCAGAACTGTAGCTTGCCGGAAATTCATCACCGTAGAGGTTGTAAAGAGAAATCCCTTTCTCCTCGCCGAGTGTTTCAACCAGTGCATCTCTAAGATCATCTTTCCAACTGCGTGCGGCTTTGCGAACCAGATGTTCCAGTTTCATCGCGTCATAAGTCTCAGCAATATTATCGCCACGCAGAATAAACTGGGTACGGGTCAGGATGGATTCCGAAAAATAGGTCGTAAAATCGGCCAGATCACATCCCAACTGTTCGCAGAGTAGAGCCTGAACTTTATGTCGGAAATCGGTGCTGTAAATATCCCTTGGAGAATAGACCAGGCAGGAATAAAACTGATCAAAATAGTCCTTACGTACAAACAAACGGATCTGCCGACGTTCATGAATCTGCAGAATATCAATCACAGTATTAAACAGATCCTGCACACTGACCTGAAACAGATCATCCCGCGGGTGAATCTCGAGTATCTGAAGCAATTCTTTCCAGTCATGACCGTAGGGGTGCAAACCAGACATCTCCATAACCCGGTCCACTTTGCGCCGTACCACCGGAATCTGTCGTGAACTCTGGATATAAACATTCGAGGTATACAAACCCAGGAAGCGGCACTCACCAATAATCTTGCCCTGCTTGTTGTATTGTTTGATGCTGATGTAGTCAGGATAGATCGGTCGATGCACCTGAGATTTACGGTTGGACTTGGTAAAAGAGAGAATATCCGGGATCAGCACAAAGCCTTCAGCATCTCTATCACTTTCATTTACCAAAGCTGAGCGACAATGTTCGTCACAAAATTTCAGTAAACCCAACTGGCTTCCTGGTATCACTTCCAGAGTTTTCTTGCCATGTTTCTCTACTAGTTTGAACTCATCGTATCCCAGGAAAGTAAAGTGATCCTTGAGCCATGCAATGAAATCATGGACCTCTTTCACATGATCTTTATCCAGCCCTTTAATCGGTTTTGAAAATCGCCCTGCAAGATCATGGCACTGCTTCAACATGGGCTCGAAATCTTCAACCACCATGTTGACATCTTCCAGTACTTCCAGAAGGCTGTGCTGAAGATTATCCAGCTCTTCCTGATCGGTATGACGGTCAACTTCCACTGAAACCAATGATTCACTGTGGCAATGTGCAGGTTTGCAATCTTTGCTGTAAACCCCTTCCAGATTACCGGACTTATCCCTACGCATATTAACTACAGCGTTATGGATGGCATAGATGGTCAGGTTACGTTTGTTCAGCTCCATCCGCAGGGAATCCACTACAAACGGCATATCATCCAGTAACAGTTCGATAATGGTGTGCGTAGACTGCCAGCCATGCTGTTCATAATCCGGATTAAACACCCGTATTTTTGGCTGCTCACGTTTACGCTGTTGAATGAACTGCCAACAGGCCAGAGTGGAACCGTAGAGGTCTTCTAAATTCCACTCCATCAAATCAGAGACAGACGCAGAAGCATAATAAACTTCGGCAAAACCGATGAGTTCATTGGCGCGGCTTTCTGGCAGGTTCGTTTTAATTTGCTGGCAAAGGGAAGCCAGAATATTGGCTTTATCATCCAAACTGTAATGCACCATAACCGCCATCCTGTTTGTCTTGTTATATCAACAGTATAGGAGTAGAAATCAGTTATGCTTCATTATCTTTTAGTGAAAAAACAATCTTTTCAGCGATGGCCAATTTGAATCACTCAAAAGACCTAAGATAGAACTGCGAACCAAATTTGCATCGAACATTCTGTGCGATATGTTAGTCTTGTTATCAACTCATCAGACTTACCGAGAAGAGTAACTGAATAGATGACCCTGCAGCAGTTTCGCCAATACCTTTTGTGCGCATTATTCATCCTGTGTCCACCCACCCTGCAGGCCGCTGTTACTACCGAGATTGATCGCACTACTGTATACAAAGGCGAGAAGCTCACCCTGACACTTAAGATCGACAGCAAAGTTGATCAACGTCCGTATCTTAACCATCTCGAAGAGAATTTCCGGGTACTGGGTTCCAAAAAAACCACGCTGTCGAGCCATAGTACCGGCGGGGTAATCACTTCTACTCGCTGGTATCTGAAACTTCGGGCAATGACTGAAGGTAATGTAGAGATCCCACCGATCAACATTGGTGGTGAATACAGCTCTGCCATTGCGATCAACGTGTTACCTTCCGCACAAAACCCCGCGCCTGAAGAAACCGGCCTGCAACCGTTTTTTATTGATCTGGAAATCGATAAAGAAGAGTTATATGTAAACAGTCAGGCCATACTCAGAGTAAAGGTAACTCACCTCAACCCTTTACCTCTGGACTCACAACTTTCCAGACCTAACGTCCGCAATGCCATCGTTAAAGAACTGGAATATCGCAAAGAGTACAAAACGGTTGTAAATGGCCAGGATTATTTCGTCACTGAATACAGCTATACACTCTTTCCCCGTGAAGAAGGTGCTGTAGAAGTAGAACCATTTTTCTTCAACGCAACTCTGGATAACGGCGAAATTCTTGATCTGAGCAGTTCTTTGCTCCTGCTTAAAGTTCTGCCTAAAGCGTTTAATAACAACCGAAACATCTGGCTGCCTGCCCAATCTGTCTATATTGAAGACAACCTCGCTGAAGTAAATCAGGCAGATAAAGGTGGCTCTATTGTTCGCATCATAACGCTCGAGGCGGAAGGTGTACCCTCCTCCAGCCTGCCGTTGTTAACGGATATGATCAACAGCAATGCCGAGATCAAACTCACTAACGTGGTTCTCGAAGAGCAGATGACAGATAACGGTATTACAAGTCGTAGGATGGAAGAGCTGGAAATATTCCCAACATCAGGCGCCGATGTGATCTTGCCGGCCATTGATATTCCCTGGTGGAGCACTCAGGCGGGACGTGCTCAAAATGCCGCTATTCCCAAACGACTGATTAAAGTAGCGGGGATCACAGCTACTGCTGGAGAAACAGAACCGGCAATTACCGTACAGGAATCCAATGCGGAATCCAGTCATCTCCTTATCTGGCTACTAACAGCTATCGCCATTATCGCCACTCTGGGTTGTATCTATGCGATTTACTTCCTACGCCAATCTAAAGAACAAACTGTTTCACCTGCAACTGCAGCTCCCGAGAATCAGTTGTCTGAGCAGGAACGAGCCATGCAGCAACTGGCAACCGATGTAGCTGAAAGAAACAGCTTTAAAGCCTTAGCCATGGCTTGCGAGCAGAGCAACCCACAAATGGCCAGAATACGCCTGATTGAATGGGGGCAGCTCTTCTTTAGAAATATGGACCTTAGCACTGCTGATGAAGTTTGCACTCTTGCCGGAAACGGTACACTTACTTTCCTTGTAAACGATATGGAAGATTACCTTACCAACAATCCACACCTATGGCAGGGTGATCTACTCATTGAAGAGGTTGAGAAAGTTCGCAACCGGCGCAAGCGTCAGCAACCCGATAGCTATAATGAAACGCTGAGCTTTCAGAATTAGATTAATTGCAGAGTTTCGAGCATGGAATACGAAAAGCACTCAGCCCTGATGCGCATTGTTGGTTTAGGTGGCGTCGATGAGAGGGAAAACGAAACCGCCAAGCGTTGGGGCAGACGACTCGAAGCCCCCATGGTGCTCGCCGCAATCTGGATTCTGATTGACTGGTACCTACAGGCAAAAGGGCTGGAAAAAGGCTACGTTACCTTCGCATCTGACTGGCTGATCTGGTTGGTATTTCTGAGTGAACTGGTCATCATGTCGATTGTGGTGGATGACCGCATCCGCTACCTGCGTCACAACTGGATGAGCCCACTCATTGTACTTGCCGGCCTGCCAGTACTCTGGGGAAGTGAAACCTTTTACGCCGGCATTCTCAGAACCATGCGTCTGGCCCTGACTATTGGGATTTTCTTCCGTGTATCTAAAGATGTCCGTAACCTACTCTCCCGACATAACCTGGGCATCACCCTGTTTGTCTGTTTTATCATTCTGATCGTTTCTGGCCTGTTGATATCAGGCATAGACCCCGCCTTTGAAACCCCTTTAGATGGCCTTTGGTGGGCATGGGTTACCGTCACAACGGTAGGTTATGGCGATCTGGTCCCAGCCACAACTGAAGGCAGAATTTTTGGCTCTGTTCTGATTCTGATGGGTATTGCTATGTTTTCAATGCTCACAGCCAGCTTCTCAGTATTCTTTATCGAACAGGATGAGCGCGAGCTGTCCGAAAAGGAAGAGCGTAACTTAAAGCGCATTGAAAGCCTGGAAGGCAAACTTGAGAATATTGAGAAACAGCTGGATAAAACGGTACAGCTGTTACAAGACCTGAATGGCAAAGAGTCAAAGCCAAAAGATAAAAACTCTGATCAGGAATAGTGTTTTCAGCAAGCCGGCCTTTATAACACTATGATTAAGCTATAAGACTAATGGGATTCCCCTGATCCTCTGATTATTTATAGGTTTTTAGCAAAACTATAATCATATTGTCAGTCAGAGCGATCACTTATTTCTAAGGCGGCTAAATGGCT
>JASBRM010000354.1 GCA_030149405.1 Neptuniibacter sp.
AAACGATCGAAGCAACCTGATGCGGCTCCTGATTATATCGTTCAGCTACCATGTAATTAAGTACAGCGGGTGGGAGAGCCCCAAACACAACCAAATAAGCAAATTGTGTGTCATTCAGCTGCAGGAACTGCTGGCAAATCAAGGCAATAATAATTCCGCTGGCTGGGCAAAGAATGGCACTATAGGTTCCAATTCTCCAGTTTGAAAAGTCTACGCTTGTCATACGTACACCAAGTGCAAACAGCATTAAAGGAATAGCTATCTGCCCCAGCATTTCGATAAATGTATGTATGGCTGTAGGAATTGGTAGGTCAAACCCACTCCAGATCAAGCCCATAATGGTCGCGAGTATCATGGGCATCTTCAGTAAATTAATCAGGCGGGTTTTATGGTCGAGTATGTAAATACCGACCGTAAAATGAAGCAAGTTTTCAACCAGAAAAAGAACGACAGCCGCTGGTAAGGCATGCTCACCGAAGGCAAGGATAATTAATGGGATCCCTAAATTACCACTGTTGCTGAACATCATCGGTGGAATAAAGGTTTTTGGATGAACCTTTAACAGTTTGCAAAAAGGCAATAACAGAAGGCCTGAAGCGAGAACGATGATGGCTGCACCAATGGCAAGTGATTGATACTTAATCAGATCGAATGACTCGGCAGAAAGTACAGCAAATATAAGTGCTGGAACAAAAACATCAATGTTGATCTGATTCGCCACATTCATATCGGGACTGTGGCGGCGGGCATAGAAAAAACCCACTGTGACGATTGCCACGAGTGGGAAGACCGTAAGAAAAATTCGCTCTAATAAAAGGCTTTGCGCTTCCATGTAGACAGATTCCTGGTAGGTAAAAAGAGCAAAGCCTTAGCAGAGTTACTTGAAGCCCTTGCCTGTAGGCACAATAAGCACAGGTATTTTAGCGTGACGCATCACTTGCTGACTTGTATGGCTGTGATGACCGAAACGGTTCTCTGCGCCCAGTACGATCATATCAGCATTCACTGTTTGAGCAGCATCAAGAATTGAGTCGGTATAATTGCCTTCAGCAACTTTGTATTCGATGTTGAGGGAAACACTCTTCTCTAGACTTTGCAGCTCTTCTGCACAAAACGCTTCGATGCGGTCATGCATAGTCTTATGGATCTCTTGAATTCCTTCATCATGCATCTGCTTAATCAGATCTTCAGAGACATAGTTCTGAATAAGGGCATGCCCCATTTCTCCCATCGGCTCTACAACGTGGAGCATGACTATCTTAGCCTCATTCTGAGTTGCTTGTTTTACCGCTTGACGGAATACAGGGCGCGTATGCTTTCCGAGAGAAGTCGCGTAAAGAATTGTTTTAATTTCTGGTAGTGCCATGATGTTATCCTCAAGCAGTATTTAGTTAGACTAAAGTATATGCGTGAATCTTATCACTACTTTTGGGCAGTGAAATTATTAGTAGTCAAAAACTAGATGTAGCTCAATTTTTTAATGTGAACCACAACCACATTTAGTTTTCTGAGTCTTACCAATCCCAGGATTAAAGGTATTGGTAGGGTCCAGATCTGCATAAAAGTTTTGTAACCCCTCTTCCGCTTCATACAAATGGCCTACATTATGCTCAGCAGGGTATTTGGCACCTTTTTGTTTTAGGAGCTCTAGCATCATCTGTTTTACGGCTTTGCCATCTGAGCCTTTCTTTAAAATATAGTCCTGATGGAATACATGACACATAAAATGGCCATAATAGAGAGAGTGAACAATATGCTTGCTGATCTCCTCAGGTAGATTTTCTACCCAATCCGGGTCATTGCGGCGTAGGGCAATATCCAGAGCAAGGATGTCCTCTACCTCTTTCTGATGGATTATCTGATAACGGATAGCAGCACCTGCAGCCGCGAAGCGGTGCAGATACGCTTTTTTTGCTTCGTCAGCGTCACACTCAAAAAAGTCCCCTTCTTTGCTATTTGCAAAAAACTCTTTTAAGTATTTGTCTGCTTCGGCAATACCGCCATCACTCATCTTAAGAACGAGGTAATGATCGTATTTTTCGCGGAAATCGCGCATTCTTTTAGGCAAAATGTTGGGCCAGCAGTAGCTCGCAAATTGCATAACCCTGTCCGGTATGTCTTTTGGCAGGAAGCTGATCTTATTTAGAAATGCGGCGATGCGGCCTTTCATCGCAAACAGACGCGGCAGAGGATCTGTACCAAAATAATTGATCATCATAAACGTGTCTTTGCCGTATTTTTCTGCGATGTCGTAGATGTCCTTGTGCATATATTCCGCTACTTCAGGAAGGTTATCGAAGTGTTGGAGAATATGGCGACGAATCTCAGTCAGTTCGTTGGCATCGTTTGTGCCGATGTAGTAAACCTGCTCTTTGTGTGCCACAGGGAAGGTATCCAGTCGTACTGCAAATACGCCTACTTTACCCGCACAACCGCTCGCTTCGTAGAGGCGACTCGTATCGGCGTTGTAGCGTGCCGGAGTATCTGCATCCACATCACGCACGATCTCGGGATAGTCATTTGCTGAGGCTTTTTCAGTACTTGGTTTGACATCAGCGTCAGTAAAATTGTGCTCTTCCAGGTTAGTTAAAATTTCTTCAGGGGTTTCACCTAAGTCAATTCCGAGATGGTTAACCAGCTCTAAATTACCTTCAGAATCCAGCTGAGCAAATAAAGAGAGCTCGGTGTATGCGGGCCCGCGCTGAACCAGTGCACCACCAGAGTTGTTGGCGATACCACCTACAATAGATGCGCCAATACATGATGAGCCGATGACAGAGTGTGGTGCGCGATTGATTGGTTTCAGTAGTTTCTCAAGAGTAAATAGAGTGGAGCCTGGAAAACTAATGATCTGTTTACCTTCGTCAAGAAGGTAAATTTTATTCATGCGAGTGGTGTTAATTACAATGATCTCGCGATCATAATCATCACCACTAGGGGTTGATCCTTCAGTCAGCCCGGTATTAGCAGCTTGCATGATTACAATCATGTCAGCCTCAATACAGGCTTTCAAAACTTTCCATTGGTCCAACAGGGTGGTTGGGAAAACGACCGCCAATGCGGAGCCTTGTCCGGATCTGAATCCTGTTCGGTAATGTTCAGTCTGGTTTTCACCAGTCAGAACATTATTTTCCCCAAGAATTTCGATCAGGTGGCCGACAAAATTTTGATTGGACATAATTTAACTCTCAAGCTTAGCGGTTTCTTCTAGTTATTCTCTTTGAGAAAGCCCTGACCGACAGTTGTTGGTCAGGGCTTCAGTTTCATCAGCTATAAGCGATGGTTGGTAGCCAAAGAACGATATTAGGCCAGAAAACCAATACCAGTAGTGCTGCTAACTGCAAGATGATGAACGGGATAACCCCTTTGTAAATATCAGTGATTTTTACATTCGGAGGGCATACGCCTTTCAAGTAGAAGAGGGCGAATCCGACCGGCGGGGTTAAGAACGAGGTTTGTAGGGCCATGGCGACAAGCATGACAAACCAAACCAGTTCAGGGTTATCGATACCAGGAGCACTAATATCAAGTCCTAAAGCCGAAATAACGGGAGCCAGAAGTGGCAGAATGATCAGTGTGATTTCAATCCAGTCCAGGAAGAAGCCCAACAGGAAAATTACACCTAGAATGAAGAAGATAATTCCATAAGGACCAAATGGCAGGCCTGTCAGGAACTCTTCAATCATCTCATCGCCACCCAGTTCACGAAGAACC
>JASBRM010000356.1 GCA_030149405.1 Neptuniibacter sp.
CGATTGCCTCTGCCCAACTGCCTGACCCTAAAGTCAGAGTCGCTTTGGCAAACCTGCCATTAGACAGCGTGGATTTTAATAAGGAGAACATGACACAGCTGCAGTTTGGAGTATCCCAACAATTTCCAAGGGGAGACTCTCTTGAATTAAAGCAACAGCAGTTAGAACTGCAAGCAGGGAAAAATCCATTGCAGCGCCTTGAGCGCTCAGCTCAGATCAAATTAGCGGTCAGCAGAACCTGGCTGGCTTTGCATCAAGCAGAACAACAGTTAGCGCTGTTACAACGTAAAAAGCATATTTTTGATGAGTTGGTTGCCATCAGCCGGGCTAACTTCCGCAGTGGTAAGGCCCGTCGTTTTGAGGTGTTGGATGCTGAGTTGCAACTGACTAAATTCAGCGATCGGATTATTCAGTTAGAGAAAATGATTTCTCAGCAACAGGCACAATTACAGAAATGGCTCTATGTAAAACCCACTAAACCACTGAATAATGAATTTGAACCTTCCAGGCTGATATTGAGCATCACCAATGATCAGACAGTCATTGATGCGCTCACTCAGCACCCGCAGATGCAGCTCTTAGCTAAGGATATCCAGGTAAAAGATAAAGGTATCGCCATTGCTGAAGAGGCTTACAAGCCAGGTTTTAAGCTTGATGCTAATTACGGTTACCGAGATGACAGTGATACTGGCATGGAGAGAGCAGATTTCTTTACCGTAGCACTGACTATGGAGCTGCCTTTGTTCCCTGAAAAACGTCAGGACCAGAGGCGTAGTGCAGCTATTCAGAACCGGGAAGCTAGCAAAGAAATGCGTTTATTAAAAGCACGTGAGCTGAGATCTGGTTTTGAAATGGCAAAAGCGGGACTGTTTGGAATAGAGCAACGTTTGGCAATTTATGATCAAGCCTATCTGAAGCAGCAGTCCGCGAAGAGAAAATCTGCACTCAAAGCTTATGCCTCAGCAGATGCCCGGTTCAATGAAGTTGCAATGGCTGCTATCACTGAACTGGAAACACAGCTCCAACAGATCGCTCTGGTTCATGAGGTGGCGAAGGCTAAGGCAGAGATTAACTATTACCTCGCGGGCGTTGATCCGCAATTACAAACCAGTGCTATAACTCAGGAGAGCAAACGATGAATAAATGGTTCTTGGCAACATCAGCTCTATTGTGTGGTGCTGCGCTTGGGTATTACCTGCCGGGTCTGTCCGGTGATGAAATGGCTGCTGATAGCGCAGAAAGTAAACCACTGTACTGGGTGGCTCCCATGGACCCGAATTTCAAACGAGATAAACCGGGTCTTTCACCTATGGGTATGGATCTGGTACCTGTGTATCCAGAAGATCTGGCCGGTGGTGATTCCCCAGGAACCGTTTCGATCAGCCCTGAAGTGGTGAATAACCTGGGGGTTCGCAGTGAATCGGTATTGTTCAGCCCATTGCAGGGACAACTCAATACCGTTGGTTATGTGGGTTATGATCAGGAACAGCTGGTTGATATTCACTCGCGCATTTCAGGCTGGGTCGAGTCTTTAGCCGTAAATTCGGAAGGTGATGCTGTGACTGAAGGGCAGTTACTCTATGAGGTCTATTCACCTGATCTGGTGAATGCTCAGGAGGAGTATATTGCAGCTCTTAATAGCGGCAATCGCTATCTGCGTCAGGCCAGTGAGAGCAAGCTGAAAGCGTTGGGTGTATCAAAACAGATTTTTTCTACGCTTAAAAAACAGCGTAAAGCGCTAGAGCGGATCCCAGTGTATGCACCAAAAAGTGGATATCTGAGTGAATTGAATCTGACTCAGGGCATGTTTATTAAACCAGCTTCCAAACTGATGCGGATAGGCCCTCTGGATCAGGTCTGGATCATAGCGGAACTGTTTGAGCGCCAGGCTTCCATGGTAAGCGAAGGTAACTCTGCCGTAATGCAATTGGATTTTCTTCCCGGAAAACGTTGGCAGGGAACTGTGGATTACATCTATCCCGCGCTCGACCCCAAAACCCGCACTCTTAAAATCCGGTTGCGTTTTGATAATCCTGATTTAGAACTGAAGCCGGATATGTTTGCTCGAATTGATATCCAGACACAAGCCACTGCGCCAGTGCTGAATATTCCTGAATCTGCTCTGATAATAACTGGGGCACAGGAACGAGTGGTCATCGACTTGGGAGAGGGACGTTACAAATCCGTAGAAGTGCGTTCAGGTGAACGTATGGGCGGTCGTGTAGCTATCAACCAGGGGTTACAACCGGAAGATAAGGTGGTGGTGTCAGCTCAGTTTATGCTGGATTCTGAATCTTCTATCAGCTCAGATTTCCTGCGGATGACGCCACCTATGATGGGATTTGTGGAAGATGTCTGGGTATCAGCAACTGTTCGTTCGGTGGATCTGGAAAATCGTACGGTTGTGCTGAACCACGGTGAAATTCGGGAGTGGAAACAACCACAGATGGTGATGGAAGTTCCGGTGGCTGAAACACTGGATCTCAATCCGCTTGTCGATGCAAAAGAGGTTCAGGTTCTGCTCAATGGTGGAGATATGAGTGACCTAAAAATCACTGACTTTATTCTGCCTCGCCCAAAGGCTCCGGTTAGTCTGCCGGGAGGTCAGTTATGATTAAGGCCATTATTTACTGGTCTATCCATAATCGCTTTTTTATCGTTCTGGCCACTTTGGTCCTGATCGGTTGGGGCGCATACGCAGTTAAAAATACGCCCATTGATGCCATCCCGGACCTGTCTGACGTACAGGTGATTATTAAAACCAGTTATCCCGGACAGGCTCCACAGGTGGTAGAGGATCAGGTCACTTATCCGTTGACTACGGCCATGTTGTCAGTACCCGGTGCTAAAACGGTGCGTGGTTTTTCTTTTTTTGGCGACTCTTATGTCTATGTGATCTTTGATGACGATACGGATCTCTACTGGGCACGTAGTCGAGTACTGGAATATCTCAGTCAGGTCTCTTCCCGGCTACCTGCCAATGCCCGTCCTGAGTTGGGGCCGGATGCTACTGGTGTAGGCTGGATCTATCTTTATGCGTTGGTCGACAGAACCGGTCAGCATGATCTGGCTCAGCTGCGAAGTATTCAGGACTGGTTTTTGAAATACGAGCTGCAGACTGTGCCGGGAGTATCTGAAGTTGCTCCGGTTGGAGGCATGGTAAAGCAGTATCAGGTTAAGGTGGACCCGGAAAAACTGCGTGCATTTGATATACCGCTCTCCCATATCACAAGGGCGATTAAACGCGCTAATCAGGAAAGCGGCGCTTCAGTGATTGAGATGGCAGAAGCTGAGTATATGGTGCGTGCCACTGGCTATTTGGATGGCCTTGAGGCGATAAAAGCTATTCCTTTG
Source organism: Neptuniibacter sp. (assembly GCA_030149405.1). Taxonomy (GTDB): domain Bacteria; phylum Pseudomonadota; class Gammaproteobacteria; order Pseudomonadales; family Balneatricaceae; genus Neptuniibacter. The sequence continues at coordinate 3,355 of JASBRM010000356.1, forward strand.
GGTGCGAATCAAAACGGTACCCCTATCTTATTACAGGATATTGCAGAGATCGGAACGGGCCCGCAGATGCGCCGTGGTATTGCGGAACTGGATGGTGAGGGTGAAGCTGTTGGTGGTGTGGTGGTGATGCGTTTTGGTGAAAACGCTCAGAAAACCATTGATGGCGTTAAAGCCAAACTTGAAGAGCTCAAGCGCAGCCTGCCGGAAGGCGTGGAAGTCGTTACAGTATATGACCGCTCAGGGCTGATCGAACGGGCAGTCGATAACCTGTTCGAGAAGCTGGTGGAAGAGTTCATTGTTGTCATCATTGTCTGCGCTGCTTTTTTGTTCCATTTCCGCTCTTCACTGGTGGTTATTATCAGCTTACCGGTGGGTATGCTGGTGGCGTTTATCATCATGTATTATCAGGGGATCAACGCCAATATTATGTCTCTGGGGGGCATTGCTATTGCCATTGGTGCCATGGTGGATGGCGCCATAGTGATGATAGAGAACGTCCATAAGCATATGGAAAGGACCGAGCTCACCCGTGAAAATCGCTGGCAGGTGATTGCCGAAGCCTCGGCTGAGGTAGGTCCTGCACTTTTCTTCAGTCTGCTGATTATTACCATGAGCTTCCTGCCGGTATTTACTCTGGAAGCTCAGGAAGGACGCATGTTCTCGCCGCTGGCATTCACTAAAACCTATGCCATGGCTGCAGCAGCTGGTCTGGCGATTACACTGGTGCCGGTGCTGATGGGTTACTGCATACGCGGCAAGGTATTGTCTGAACATAAAAACCCGTTGAATCGCATGTTGCAGGCGATCTACATTCCCGTGATTCGTGCAGTGCTGAACTGGCCAAAAGCGACCGTGATATTAGCGCTTGTAATTACATCAGCAGGATTCTGGCCGGTAAATAAGATTGGTTCTGAATTTATCCCGCCTCTGGATGAGGGCGATCTGATGTACATGCCTACTACCTATCCGGGAATTTCCATCGGTAAGGCCCGGGAGCTGCTGCAGCAGACGGATAAGCTAATTAGAACCGTACCGGAAGTCGAGCGCGTATTTGGCAAAATTGGTCGTGCTGAAACGGCAACGGACCCCGCGCCTCTGACCATGATTGAAACTTTTATAACCCTGAAACCACGAGATCAGTGGCGCGAGGGCATGACCACCGAAAAGCTCACTAAAGAGCTGGATAAACTGGTGAAATTCCCCGGGCTAACCAACGCCTGGGTAATGCCCATTAAAACTCGTATTGATATGCTGGCTACAGGTATTAAAACCCCGGTGGGACTCAAGGTAGCTGGTGCGGACCTGAATGTGATTCAGGATATTGGTCAACAGCTGGAGAAAGTTCTCGCAGAAGTTGAAGGTACCGCGTCAGTATACTCTGAACGAGTTGCCGGTGGGCGTTATATCAAGGTGGATATTCAGCGCGAGAAAGCGGCCCGTTATGGACTTAACATTGCGGATGTACAGGCGGTTGTTAGCAGTGCGATCGGAGGTATGAATGTATCCCAAACGGTTGAAGGGCTGGAGCGCTACCCAATCAATGTGCGTTATCCTCAGGAGTATCGTAACTCGGTTGAAAAACTGAAGATGTTACCGGTAGTGACCCCAATGGGGATACGTATTGCTCTGGCAGATGTAGCAGATATTCTTATAGAAGATGGCCCTCCAGGAATTAAGAGCGAAAATGCTCGTCCTAATGGTTGGACTTATGTGGATATAGAAGGCCGCGATCTGGGTACTTATGTGGCTGCAGCACAGAAGGCTGTTGCTGAAAATGTTAAGTTACCTCCGGGTTATTCCATTAACTGGTCCGGTCAGTATGAGTATTTGCTTAGAGCTCAGGAAAAGCTGACTTATGTTATCCCTTTGACACTGGCCATCATTGTTGTACTTCTCTATATGAGCTTTCGGCGTTTTGCTGAAGTTGCCATGATTATGGGCACTCTGCCACTGGCTTTGATTGGTGGTATCTGGATGCTGTATCTCAATGATTTCAACTTTTCTGTTGCCGTTGGCGTGGGCTTTATTGCCCTTGCGGGGGTTGCTGTAGAGATCGGAGTGATCATGTTGATCTACCTGAATCAAGCCTATCAGGAGATGATCAGAACCACCGAGGGTGAATTGACCTTAATGGATTTGAAAAGGGCTGTGATTGAAGGAGCAGGTATGCGTGTTCGACCGGTTATGATGACTGTAATCACTATTGTGGCTGGATTGTTACCGATTATGTATAGCACGGGTACCGGTTCTGAAATTATGCAGCGGATAGCAGCACCTATGGTTGGAGGGATGATCAGTGCTGTTGTTCTGACGCTGCTATTGATTCCGGCAGTTTATTATCTATGGCGGCGTAGTCAGCTTTAGAACATAAAACGCCCCTGCCTTATTCAAAGTAGGGGCGTTTATAGTTTATAAAGCAAGTACACCTAGTGAAAACGAAAGCTTAGAGAAGCGTTTTACTTGATGATAATGTCAATGCCCTGGGTATCGCCTGTAGAGCCCGGTACATATAAACGGTAAGTACCTGGTTTGACTGCTACAAAGCCAATTTCCATTTCACCCGCGTCGTCAAACTCAATGCTATCGATACCGTATGGACGTACTTCAAGGTCATTGATTACCACCTCATCAACCCAGATCGCTCTGAAGAAACCTGGACCTGTCAAAGCAAGTTCACCAGAACCGTCACTGGTAATTTCAAGCTCATAATAACGACCAGATTCTAGTGTAAATGTGGATTCTTCTGACAATGGCTCACCAGCAGACAGAGTGATTTCAGGGATCTCACCGTGATTTTTTTTGGAGAGCAAACCAGCATAGCCAAGTTCATGAGCGACAGAAAAGCTGGAAGTAGTCAGACATACCAGTCCAGCCGCTGCTATTGTTTTTAAAAGTTTCATACGTCTCTCTCTAGACTTAGGGAACCAACAAGCTTTTTCGCAGGTTCCTTTGTATTTATTAAGTGAGTTTAAAGTAGCTCGCACCCTCATATAGAACGATTACTCTTTTGTTCCAATTGAGTAGTTCGTTCGTATTAAGTTATTGCCCAGCCCTTGAATTTAGAGGGCTATATGACAATTAGATGACTATTTGGCTGCGTTTTCTTGCGGGCATTTATCAAGCCTTGCTTGCAATAATTTCCCGAATAGCTTGGTAGCTGGGCCTGCATAATTGCCTTCTGCGTAAATCATATTCAACTGAATATTTCGCTTGCCACCGACACTAAGTACCAGCGGTTTTAACTGCCCTTCATCCAGTTCCCGTTGTATTTTAAGTTTTGGGTACCAGGCATAGCCAAGCCCTTTGCAGGCCGCTTCAATAGACGTGCGCAGGTGGCTAACGGTCAGGCGCTGATCTGCGCCGAGCCAGCCAGCATCCATATCACGGCTACCGGAGTCTTTGACTACCAATTGGCGGTGTAAGCGGAGATCCTGATAATCAAGAGGCCTGTTCAGTTTATGCAGGGGATGCTCAGGACTGGCAACGGCGATAAATTCGATATTGAGAACTGGATCACCCAGAAAGCCAGGTGGAATTCGCCCGCCAATAACAAGGTCCGCTTCTTTACGTAATAAGGCTTCATCAGTGCCACTGAGCACTGTTTCTCGCAATTCAATGCGGGTAAGAGGGCGTTGTTGTGTGAATTGGTCGATCACTTCCATCATTAACCAGTCAGGGAACAGAGTATCCATTGCGATACGAATTTCAGGCTCCCAGCCTTCAGCAAACTGTTCCGCGAGGGATTCCATCTGTCTGGCTTCTTCCACCAGAACTCTGGCTTTGCGATATAAAGCTTTACCGGCATCGGTCAGTACCGCTTTGCGGCCTTCAACTTTAAAGGCGCGGATATTGAGGGTGCTTTCCAATTTCTGGATCGCATAACTGACCGAAGACTGGCTTTTATTCATCGCTTCTGCAGCGGATGCGTAGCCTTCATTTTCAACAACGGCAATCAAAGTTTGCCATTGTTCTAGTGTGACCTGAGGCATAACGTATCTAATATTTCGATTAAATTAAGCTAATTTTAGCTGTTTTTAATCGTTTTAATAAATATAAAAATATCACCATATTCCAGAGACAAGTCTGGTCACCTCATTAACAGGAGCAGAACAATGGCAACTCTTTTGTATATCAAATCCAGCATTTTTGGTGATAACGGTAACTCCAGCAAACTGGCGAATAACTTTATTGAACAATGGCAGGTTAAACACCCAGAGGGTGAAGTGGTAGTCCGTGACCTGATTGCCGAGGAACTTCCTCACATGGATGGCACAGTGGTGACTGCACTTAGGGGTGATGTTGCTGAGCATACCGATGAGCACCGTGCCATTCTGATTCTATCGGACGAGTTGGTGGCAGAGCTTAAAGCCGCTGATGAAGTTGTGATCGGGGTACCGCTGTATAACTTTAATATCCCAAGTCAGATGAAGTCCTACTTTGATCTGTTGGCTCGTGCAGGAGTGACCTTTTCTTATACAGAAAATGGCCCTGTGGGTTTAATTGGTGACAAACCGGTTTACCTGATCACGACTCGCGGTGGCCTGTATCGTGATTCAGGAAATGATTTCCAGATTCCGTTTGTAAAACAGTTTCTGAGCTTTATTGGGCTTAATTCCGTAGAAGTGATCTATGCGGAAGGTTTAGCAATGGGCGACTTTGCTGAGAAGGCTTTGGTTGCAGCTAATCAGCAAATTTCAGCAATTCACTAGGAGGGACTGTTATGGGACTGTTGATTGAAGGTAAGTGGCATGACCAGTGGTATGACACTAAAAGCCACAAAGGTGAGTTCGTACGTGGTGAATCACAGTTTCGTAACTGGATCACCGCTGATGGTAGCGCAGGGCCAACAGGTGTTGCGGGCTTTAAAGCAGAACCTGGAAGATACCATTTATATCTGTCTTTGGCCTGCCCCTGGGCGCATCGCACGTTGATTATGCGCGAGCTGAAAGGCTTGCAGGACATAATCAGTGTCAGTGCTGTGCACCCTCATATGCTCGAACAGGGTTGGTCTTTTGAAAAAGGCCTACCAGGTGCAACAGGCGATCAGCTGTTTAACTCAGATTATCTGCATCAGATTTATACCCGTTCAAGTCCGGATTATTCGGGGCGGGTCACTGTGCCTGTACTGTGGGATAAACAGCAGCAATGCATAGTTAATAACGAATCAGCAGAGATCATCAGAATGCTGAACACCGCATTTGATGGTGTGGGAGCAAAAGCCGGTGATTATTATCCTGCAGAACTTCGCAGTGAAATAAATGATTTGAACGGCTGGGTCTACGACAAGATCAATAACGGGGTTTACCGGGCCGGTTTTGCGACCAGTCAGCAGGCCTATGATTCCGCAGTGAATGAATTATTTGACGCGCTCGACAAAGTAGAGGGCATTCTAACGGCTCAGCGTTATTTGGCAGGTTCACAAATTACCGAAGCGGATATCCGTTTGTTCACCACATTGGTTCGGTTTGATCCTGTGTATGTGACCCACTTTAAGTGTGATCGAAAACGCATCGCAGATTATCCGGCTTTATCTGGATATTTGCGTGAGCTCTATCAACTGCCAGGTGTGGCTGAAACCGTAAATATGCAACATATTCGCGAGCATTATTTTTTCAGTCACCGGATGATTAATCCGCACGGTATCGTTTCCACTGGGCCGGAGTTTGACCTGAATGCAGCCCATGGGAGAGAGGGTTTATGAGTAAAAGAGAAATAGTAAAAGTCATTCTCGCCGTGGACAGTCAGGACGGGGCGGGCGTTAAGCTGAAGC
>JASBRM010000357.1 GCA_030149405.1 Neptuniibacter sp.
AGTTCTTCGATCAGATCCACTTCAATGGCAATATCGAAGCGATAAGAAGGAACAGCAATGTGCCACTCACCTTCCGTAGAAGTCTTCTCAACACCCAAACCAAGACGTGTCAGGATCTCTTCAATCTCTTCTGCTGGCATCTCGAACGCCAGCATGCTGTTCACTTTACTGTGACGCAGGTATACCTGACGTTCAGCTGGCAGCTCATCCGCATTAGCCGTTTCAACTACAGGACCTGGCTGTCCACCAACGATCTCCAGCAACAGCTCAGTAGCACGGTTAATCGCACGAGTCTGTAACTGCCAATCCACACCACGCTCAAAGCGGTGCGAGGAATCTGTATGCAAACCGTAAGAACGTGCACGGCCCGCAATTGAAATTGGGTTAAAGAAAGCGCTTTCCAGGAAGATATTCTGGGTTTCAGCGGTTACGCTGGTTGGTTCACCGCCCATGATACCGGCCATAGCAATAGGACCACTGCCATCGGTAATCGCCAGAGTATCCGCATTCAGTTCAACTTCCTGACCATCAAGGAGAGTCAGTTTTTCACCCTGCTCCGCACGACGAACAACGATGCCACCGGATAGCTTATCCAGATCAAACGCATGCATCGGCTGACCCAATTCAAGCAGAACGTAGTTAGTTACATCAACGACTGGATCAATAGAGCGAACGCCAGAGCGCTCCAACTTCTGCTTCATCCATAGAGGTGTATCAGCCTGTGGGTTAATGCCACGGATTACACGACCAACATAACGTGGGCAATCCGCAGCATCTTTCAATTCAACCGGGAAAGTATCATCAATGACCGCTGCAGTTTCGTTATCTGTAACAAAAGTAACCGGTGCCTTATTCAACACGCCTACTTCACGCGCCAGTCCAGAGATGCTCAGGCAGTCACCACGGTTAGGTGTCAGATCAACGTCAATAATCTGATCATTCAGGCTCAGGTACTCACGAATGCAGGTACCCACTGGAGCATCTGCCGCCAGCTCCATAATACCGCCGTGATCTTCAGAAATACCCAGCTCATCTTCCGCACACAACATGCCGAAAGATTCTACCTGACGCAGCTTGGCTTTCTTGATTTTAAATTCTTTACCATCCGGAGTTGGCAGCACAGCTCCCACCGTAGCAAATGCTGTTTTCAGGCCCGCGCGCGCATTTGGCGCACCACAAACAACCTGAAACTCTTCGTTACCATCTGTAACTTTACATACCTGAAGTTTGTCTGCATTTGGGTGCTGTTCTGCTGTCAGGATTTCACCAACAACCACACCAGAAAAGTCTTTTGCAGCCGGATCAACTTCGTCAACTTCCAGACCTGCCATAGTGATCTGATCAACAATACCCTGTGTATCTACTTCAGGGTTTACCAGCTCACGTAACCAATTTTCACTGAATTTCATTATGCTTTCCCGAGAATTCTGTTAATAACCGCTATACAAAAACCTTGATCAGTTAAACTGATTCAGGAAACGCAGGTCGTTTTCAAAGAACAGACGCAGGTCATTTACGCCATAACGCAGCATCGCCAGTCGCTCAACACCCATACCGAATGCAAAACCGGTGTACTCTTCCGGATCAATGCCGGAGTATTCGAATACCTTAGGGTGCACCATGCCGCAGCCCAGAACTTCCAGCCATTTACCATCGCCACGATCAATATCTACTTCGATAGAAGGCTCAGTGAACGGGAAGTAAGAAGGACGGAAACGCACACGTACATCTTCTTCAAAGAATGCGCGCAGGAACTGCTCCAGAGTACCTTTAAGGTCAGCAAAGCTGATGTTTTTATCAACGATCAAACCTTCAACCTGATGGAACATTGGCGAGTGAGTCTGATCATAATCGCAACGATATACACGGCCCGGGCAGATAATACGCAATGGTGGCTTTTGAGCTTCCATCGTACGAACCTGAACACCCGAAGTGTGTGTACGTAGCAAAGTGTTAGCATTGAAATAGAACGTATCATGCATCGCACGAGCCGGGTGGTGCGAAGGAATATTCAAAGCTTCAAAGTTATGGTAGTCGTCCTCTATCTCAGGACCTTCTTCCACGTTGTAACCGATGCTCGCGAAGAACTCTTCGATGCGCTGCATCGTTTTGGTTACAGGATGCAAACCGCCCAATTCTTGACCACGACCAGGCAGCGTAACATCAATAGTTTCTGCAGCCAGCTGAGCTTCGAGAGCTGCCGATTCCAGCGTATTCTTACGCTCATTGATCTTTTCCTGAAGCGCTTGTTTCGCTTCATTAATCTTGGCACCTGCTTGTGGGCGCTCTTCTGGAGAGAGTTTACCCAGCCCTTTTAACAGCGCTGTCAGTTCACCTTTTTTACCCAGATACTGAACACGAACCTCGTCCAGTTCCTGAGTGGAAGTTGCCTGTGCTACGGCTTCTTCACCTGCTGCCAGCAGGGTTTGAATGTTTTCCATTATCCGGCTCCGAGATAGAAGGAGTTTCAATCGAAATTTTAAATCAGTTATTTTGCGCAGAGCTCAGTCTTATTTGTCTAAAATCTGAACAAAATAACCGAAAAAATAGGGGAAGAGCTCGCACCCTTCCCCTATTAGAAATAAGTCGTTTACACGACACTGGGTGCCTTACGCCAGAGCAGCTTTCGCTCTCTCTACGATTGCAGCAAATGCGCCAGCTTCGTGAACAGCCAGATCAGCCAGAACCTTACGGTCGATTTCGATGTTAGCCTTTTTCAGACCAGCGATGAAACGGCTGTAAGACAGACCATTGATACGAGCACCAGCGTTGATACGTGCGATCCACAGTGCGCGGAACTGACGCTTACGCTGACGACGGTCACGGTATGCATACTGACCAGCTTTGATTACCGCCTGTTTAGCAACGCGGAATACACGGCTACGAGCACCGTAATAACCTTTTGCTTTTTTCAGGACTTTTTTGTGACGACGACGAGCAACAACACCACGTTTTACGCGAGCCATGTCTTTCTTCCTCTAAATTCTGTTAACTAAAAAATCGATTAAATATAAGGCAGCATGCGACGAACTAGAGCCTTGTCTGCGGCGTGAACCTGCAGCATAGGGCGTAGTTGACGCTTACGCTTAGTAGATTTCTTAGTCAGAATGTGACTAGTGAAAGACTGCTTGTGTTTGAAGCCGTTAGCGGTTTTCTTAAAACGCTTAGCCGCACCACTATTAGATTTCATTTTTGGCATAACAAAAATTCCCCACGCATTCGTTTAATTTTTTTCGCCCGAAACAAACGACAAAACCCGCAGCCGACTTTTAAAGGTCAGTCACGGGTTAAGGAAAGTAACGAGTTACTTTTTCTTCTTCGGAGCTAAGACCATGACCAGTTGACGGCCTTCCATCTTAGGGCGCTGTTCTACGGTAGCTAATTCTTCCAACTCTTTTTCAATTCGTTGGAGTAATTGCATACCCAGCTCCTGATGGGCCATCTCACGACCGCGATAACGCAGTGTTATCTTGGCTTTATCCCCTGCTTCAAGGAAACGTATCAGGTTGCGTAGTTTTACCTGATAATCCCCTTCTTCCGTATTAGGACGGAATTTCACTTCCTTGATCTGGACCTGATGCTGTTTCTTCTTGGCTTCATTCTTTTGCTTTTTCAGCTCATAAAGATGCTTGCCATAATCCATCACTTTACAAACGATGGGATCAGCTTCAGAAATTTTCACCAGATCAAGTCCCGCTTCTTGAGCTGCCTCAAGAGCGTCATTTACCGGTACGATGCCTATCTGTGTTCCGTCTGGACCAATAAGTCTGCACTGTTTAGCTACTTTCAGTAGATTCTCATTGATCATGGGCTCTTCTCTACGAGGGCCCCTTCTGTTATCACGCCTGATGGTGGTATCTCCTGACTTCGATTAGAGACTTTATTAGTCCTGACGACCTTTCCTGGCGACATCACTGCCAAGAAGGTTTACAAATTCATCCAGAGGCATGGTTCCAAGGTTTTCACCTGTTCGTGTACGGACTGCAACAGTCCCCGCCTCTACTTCTTTGTCGCCGATTACAAGAAGATAAGGAACCTTCTGTAAAGTGCGCTCGCGAATTTTAAAGCCGATCTTCTCATTTCTCAAGTCCGACTCGGCCCGGAAACCTTTATTTTCAAGATTTTGGACAACTTTTTCGCAATAATCTGCCTGTTTATCGGTAATATTCATCACAACCGCCTGTACAGGTGCTAACCAGGTTGGTAATGCTCCCGCAAAGTTTTCGATCAAAATACCGATAAATCGCTCAAATGAACCCAGAATTGCCCGGTGTAACATAACCGGAGTTTCACGTTCACCTTGCTCGTTCACAAACTGAGCACCCAGGCGACCTGGCATGGAGAAATCCACCTGAACAGTACCGCACTGCCATACTCGGCCCAGGCAATCTTTCAGGGAGAATTCAATTTTAGGTCCGTAGAATGCACCTTCACCTGGCAGCTCATCCCATTCCAGGCCTGCAGCATCCAGTGCATCTGCCAGAGCTTTCTCAGCTTTATCCCAAACTTCGTCGGAACCAACGCGCTGTTCAGGGCGTGTAGAAAGTTTGTATATTACTTCAGTGAAGCCAAAGTCAGCATAAACTTCATCTAGGAAAGTAATGAAACGTGCCACTTCTTCCTGAATAGAATCTTCAGCACAGAAAATGTGCGCATCGTCCTGTACGAAGCCACGTACACGCATAATACCGTGCAGTGCACCAGATGGTTCGTTACGGTGACAGCAACCAAATTCAGCCAAACGCAGAGGTAGATCACGGTATGAACGGATGCCCTGGTTAAATACCTGTACGTGGCATGGGCAGTTCATTGGTTTGATCGCGAAATCATGGTTCTCAGAGTGAGTCGTAAACATCTCATCAGAGAACTTATCCCAGTGACCTGACTTCTCCCACAGAGTACGTTCTACAACCTGCGGAGTTTTGATCTCATCGTAACCATGCTCACGCTGTTTCTTACGCATGTACTGTTCAATCTGCTGGTACAGGGTCCAACCATTCGGGTGCCAGAACACCATACCCGGTGCTTCTTCCTGCAAATGGAACATGTTCAGCTGTTTGCCCAGCTTACGGTGGTCACGTTTTTCTGCTTCTTCCAAACGGTGCAGGTAGGCTTTAAGGGCTTTTTTGTCACCCCAGGCTGTACCATAAATGCGCTGCAGCATCTCGTTGTTAGAATCACCACGCCAATACGCACCCGCAACTTTCATCAGTTTGAAGGCTTTAATGTGGCCTGTAGATGGTACGTGCGGACCACGGCACAGATCGATAAAGTCGCCCTGAGAGTAGAAAGAAAGGTCTTCTTCATCCGGTACTGCCTGCAGCAGTTCAACCTTATACTTCTCACCCATCTCGTCGAACATCTTAGTCGCTTCGTCACGGCTCATCAGAGAACGGGTAACAGGCAAATTCTGCTTAGCCAGTTCAGCCATTTTCTTCTCGATCTTTTCCAGATCTTCAGGCGTAAACGGACGCTCGTAGGCAAAATCGTAGTAGAAACCATCTTCAATAACAGGCCCGATGGTTACCTGAGCACCAGGGAAAAGCTCCTGTACTGCCATTGCCATCAAATGCGCTGTTGAGTGACGAATCACTTCAAGACCTGCTTCATCACGCGCGGTGATGATTGCCAGATCAGCGTCTTTCTCAATGGTGTAGGAGGTATCCACTTCTTGACCGTCAACTTTACCGGCCAGCGCAGCTTTCGCCAGACCAGCACCAATATCAGCGGCAACTTCAAAAACAGTAACAGGGTTAGCAAACTCACGCTTGCTACCATCAGGTAGGGTAATTACAGGCATGTTAAATCCTTGGTTTCAGTGGTGACCCATACGTAAGGCCACTTATAAATTTGATATTTCTCGATGTCGTACAAACCAAGTACGGGGCGAGAGGGCGGATTATAGGGCAAAAGTTTCAAAGTATCGAGAAACCCCTGAACATTTGAGCGACATAAAAAAATGCAGGCTTTCGCCTGCATTTTCTTATCTTATATTTTTAGGGTTTATTGGTCTTCAACGATGACTAAGTGTAAAACTTCAGGGCCATGCGCACCCTGGACCAAAACGCCTTCAATATCTGTGGTTCCACTCGCCCCTGAAATCAGGCACATATTCCTGGGCGTAGTGCCTTGAGCGGCTATTTCATTGGCTATTGCCGCATAGTCATCCATGTAATGGAGGATTTTGGATTTTGGCACCACCGCAATTAAATACAGGGGTAAGAAATTTAAGAGTACCGGCATAGTTTCGTTGGAATGGACCACAAAAGAGCCCGTTTCTGCTACACCGTACTCTGCAAAACATAATCCAACCGTATTGTCGTTGTGAATATCAACATCAGTATCGATATCTACCCACTCCAACGATTGCAGAGAAGGCTTGTCCTGAACTTTTAATTCAGCGGGCAGAGCATACTGTTCCAGAAAACCTTTCACCGTTTCAGGCAACTGATCCAGAGAAGGAATAGATTCACAGCTGGTCCCTATAACCAGTCCTTTTTCAACACGTCGCATCAATGCTTCAGCCGCGTCTTCGGCCAGTAGCTCTGGCCGCGCATTTGGGCTTTCAGTCAAAATAGCTGCAGCTTCTGCTTGTATAGTATTGAGATCAGCCACTACCGTGGGTGCTGCACGCAAAATTGCATCAAAGATTTTATCCCTACTGGTAGCTTGCTCATGTTTATCAGTCATCTTTGCGGCCTCACTTCTGAGCTTTCTTCATTTTCTTATACTGCTGCATAAACGTTTGCGTCCCAGGCTCTATAAGATCACGGTTACGCGTCCAACCGCTCGTCATCGGCATAGAACGAATCCAGCCCTTTTTACTGAACATCCTCATAAAGATCACACCACAACTGCTGAACAGCTGGAACAGTGCCGGATGCTTAGCGATAAAAGCAAAGCCTTTTACAAAGAAACGATTGGTAAGCGGTTCATATTTCTTCTCCCACGATTTCGCCCGTAAGGACCTTAATAATTTAGGCAGAGGAATTTTGACCGGACAAACTTCTTCGCACCGACCATTTAACGTACAGGCGTGGGTTTGTTTATTAGCAACCTTTAGACTGTTCAAATGAGGCGTCAAAACTGATCCCATCGGTCCAGGATAAACAGAACCGTATGCATGACCACCGATGTGTTTATAGACAACACAGTGGTTCATGCAAGCGCCACAGCGAATGCAACGCAACATCTCTTCCATACCTTCAGAGAGCATTTTTGTGCGACCGTTGTCGACTAAAACAATGTGATACTCTTCCGGCCCATCCACATCGCCCTGACGTTTAGGACCATTATGGAAGGTAATGTACTGGGTAATCTCACCGCCTGTTGCTGAACGGGTCAGCAGGCGCAGTAAAGGAACCGCATGTGCCATCGAAGGTACCAGCTTCTCAATACCTGCAGTCACAATATGTACTTTCGGCGGGGTTGTCGTGAGTTCGGCGTTACCTTCATTGGTGACCGTACAGGTTGACCCACTGTCTGCCAGCAGAAAGTTTGAACCACTGATGCCGATATCCGCTGTCAGAAACTTGGTACGCAAATCGCGACGAGCACTTCTTACCAGCTCGATGATTTCTTCTGAGTAAGTTGGATCTTTATGGTTTTCGCGAAACAGTTTAATAACATCCTCACGGCTGCGATGCATGGCCGGCCAAACGATATGTGAAGGTGGATCACCGGCTAACTGAATAATATGTTCCGCTAGATCGGTTTCAACACGATCAATATCCGCATTATCTAACGCATGAGATAAACCGATCTCTTCACCCAGCATAGACTTACTTCGTGTTATACGTTTAGCCTCATGCTTGCGGCAAATCTCAAGCACTTTGCGTGAGGCTTCTTCCGCATTACTCGCCCAGTGAATAATGGCGCCCTGTGCTTTGGCATTCTTCTCAAACTCAGCGAGGTAATGCGCCATATACTTGATGGTATGGTCTTTAACCTTTTGCCCTTGAATACGTGCGTTTTCAAATCCAGGAAAGTTTGCAATTGCTTCAGCACGCTTAGCCTCAGCCTTATCGGTAGTACGACGAATAACGGCCTTTAAATTAGGCTGTGACAGGGCCTCACTGACATTCTGTTCGAAGTTTTCTGGCTTATTTGCGTGCATGACCATCTCCCAGAATCTCCGTTGCCATATCGGCCAGAACTTCAGCCGTATGTAATGCTTTGATCTCTGTATGGCCTTCCCGATTGAGTTTTCCAGCCATATTCATCAAACAACCCATGTCACCACCCAGTAGGTAATCCACTTTAGTGTCGAGAACATTTTCGATTTTCTCTTCCACAATAGCATCAGAGATATCAGAGTATTTGACGCAGAAAGTCCCACCAAAACCACAACATTCTGAATGGCCATGAAGGGGTTTATGCTCTAAGCCGGAAACTTCAGACAGCATTTTCCGCGGCTGCTCATAGACGCCCAAAGAACGATAGCCAGAACAGCTATCGTGGTAAGTATATGTACCTTCAAGTTCCACCCCTTGTGGAACAAAATTACAAACATCCACCAAGAAGGAAAGCAATTCATAGGTCTTATCGGCCAGTGCCTGTGCACGCGCCTGCCACTCGTTTTGGCCTTCAAAGAGATCGGCAAAATTTTTGATAATCATGCCCGCACATGAACCCGAGGGGATCACAACATAATCAAATTCTTCGAATTGCTTAATCGTTTCATACGCAATTTGGCGTGTGCCTTCGTCGTCACCTGAATTAAAAGCGGGCTGCCCGCAGCACGACTGATGTTCTGGAACTTCAACATTGCACCCGGCCTGTTCCAGCAAATCAAGTGCTGCAAACCCAACGGTAGGCCGCATCGTATTAACCAGGCAGGTTACAAATAAACCAACCCGCTTATTGGTAATATCGACAGTTTCTATGGCCTGCACTGATGCGCTGCCTACATTAACGTGGTTATCTGACATAAGCCTCTACCCTCACCAGCAGATCTTATTAAATGGCTCTGTATTTATTATTAGAAGGTAGCCGTGATGCTGATAAATATGCAGCGCTACGAACCCATCTATTCCGTTTAGTGACACTACCCATAGATATAAAAGAATATAAGTCAGACACACCAACTGGTCTGACCAAGATTATCTGGATTTTTTATATGAATAAAGCATAGCTGTCTGGATCAACTTCGTCAGCGCCGGTTTATTCTGAACCTTCGAGCTGCTTGCGTGTGTAATCGATATGCTCAACTGCCAACTTTCTGGCCAGCTCTGCATCACGATTTAAAAGGGCCTGATAAATCTGAGTATGCTGGGCACGAATACCATCGGGGTATCGGCCAAATTTCTTGAGAGTTCGGTCTAAAACACCGTAAATCGCATTAAAGGAACGGTTATAAAAAATCTGACTGAAGGAGATCACAAGAAGATTATGACTGGCCTCTGCGATCATCATATGAAAACGTAAATCTGCTTTAGCCTTGGCGAGCGTTGTTATACCACTATTACGCTCTTGCATGGCGTGGTATTCATGACCAATTTTTTCAAGTTGCTCATCTGTAGCTCTCAAAGCCGCATAATAAGCAGCCTCTCCCTCAAGGGCTGCGCGCATTTCCATCACCTGAACTTGATAATCAATGTTATCTCCCACTCCCTCAAGTGGCATATCAAAACGGGACTCAAGGAGGTTTTTACAAACAGATCCACCACCATGATAAGTCTCAACCAAACCTTTGAGTTCCAGCTCCTGAACGGCTTCACGAACCGTAGAACGTGATAGATCGTAACGATTAGATAATTGACGTTGAGAAGGCAACTTTTGTCCGGGACAGATTTCACCGTAAATGATCTGCTCCTGCAGTTTTTTACTGAGCTGATGACTGAGGCAATCCGTTTGTTTGGTCAAAGCTTTTCCTCTCCACAGGGTCAGACCAGTTATGAGTTTAGCACTTCCCCTCACTCAAAATTAATACTTTCAGGAAGCAGTAATCGTTAAATGAATAACGTAATTACAATCCTAGCCACGAAAAATACACGCAAAACTACAATTTTTCTCAAGAGCTCAACAGAACCGCCGATAGAGTTAGAACCACTGTTACAAACGTGACTCAAGCTGAAGGATTACAGCCCGTTGTCGTAATCAATCTAGGGTTAAGTTATGGAAATAAATGAAATTGCTGCATCAGCCAGTGCAGCAGCTGCTCAGAAAACTGAGACTAGCCATGCGGTGAAAACCGTTGAAATGGCTAATGAAGAGATCGAGCAGACAGGCGAACAAGTATTACAGCTTCTGGAGTCTGCGACACAGCCTCGCAAACTCAGAGTGGGTGCTGTGACTACGCTAGGAATGAATCTGGACGTTAAAGCCTGATTCAGAACAAACGGCCTTGCGGTGCCGTAAGCTCATCAAAACTTTCTCCCAGAAACTGCATAATCGTTTCACACACAGGCCGGATCTGTTTATCCAGATAATGCTGATAATCCAGAGCTGAATGCACAGCCTCCAGTGGTTCCGCTCCATTCACTGTCAGCATATATTCAATATAACTCCCCGCACGATAGGGATTTGGCATATCCTGTTGCTGGTAATAACGCTCAGCCTTCAATCCTGCCTGTACATGAGGCGGTTTGTTTTTTACATATTGATCCAGAGGCTGCCGAATTCGCTTACGGTAAACCAATTGATCATCAAGCTGCCCTGCCATTAACGCTTCGACCGTAGAAATGAGTATCGACTTCCATTCCTGGCCGCGAAAAATTCTCTCGTAAAGCTGTTCTTGCAGCTGTCTGGCTAAAGGAGTCCAGTCAGTCCGAACATTTTCGAGGCCTTTAAATACCATGGTGGTATTACCGTCGGTGAAGCGTTGTAAACCCGCATAACGTTTTTTGGTCCCTTTCTCTGAATGTCGCATGGTTGGCATCAGAAAACGGCAATAATGGGTCTCGTACTCAATCTCCAGCTTACTTTCGAGTTCAAAACGATCTTGTAATTGTTGCTGCCACCATTGGTTCAGGTGGTCAGCAAGCTCTTTACCTCTAACACCAGCCTCTTGTTCAGGAAAGTCATCTCCCAACCACACAAATACAGAATCTGTATCACCATAGATCACCTTGAAGCCAAAGGTTTCTTCAATGCAATCCCGGGTTTTAGTGAGGATCTCATGACCACGTAAAGTGATTGAGCTGGAAAGCCTCTGATCATAAAAACGGCAGACGTTGGAACCAAGCACCCCATAAAACGAGTTCATAATAATTTTTATTGCCTGTGACAACGCAGCATTATTATTCTTTTTCGCCTGATCTCTGGCGGCCCAAAGTTGTTCGATTAACTGAGGTAAGATTGTCTTGCTACGGGAGAAAATGGCGTGATTAAAACCAGGCACCAGATCTTCTGGTTCTGCACCTTTTTTTAACCCTTCGGATAGACCATAAGGGTCGATTTTAAAGGTACGAATAATACTGGGGTACAGACTTTTGAAATCCAGAACCAAGACCTGTTTGTACAAACCAGGTTGCGAATCCATCACATAACCACCAGGTGCACTCAGCCCGGAAACTCCGGATGCGTATTCCGGTGCCACATAACCTGCTCTGTGCAAATGGGGTAGATACTGGTTATCAAACGCTGCAGCAGAACCACCCACTTTATCCAGTGGCAGCCCGGTAAGGCGGGCCCTTTCCACCAGGTAATTGATCAGATCAGCTTTCTCAAAGATATCCCAAACCAGCTTACAGTCTTCGAGATTGTATCGGGCTAAAGCTTCCTTATCCTCACGGAATAAACGCTGTATCTCACCACCACGGTCATCCACATGATCGATCAGCTTACCGCGGTCTAATAAGATTCGGGAAACATTCTCAAGGGAGAAACTTTCAAACTGGTAAGTAGCTCCTTTCAGAGTGTCAATGCCATCCAGTACTATGCGCCCCGCCATACGCACAAACAGCTTTCCCTGCCCCGACTCATGTAACTGCATGGTTTGTTGATCGCGCCCTAGCGTCAAAGGGATACGATGAGCTGAAGCACGGGCATCCAGCACTCGGAAATCAAAACCTACGACACTCCAACCAATAAAAATATCCGGGTCATACTGAGCCACAACCGCGATAAATGCTCGCAACAGAGCCCTTTCATCAGATACATACCTCAGAGTATTGGTATCTACTCCTTCACCTTGCATCAGGACCAGTTGGAAATCATCCGCATAGAATGCGGCAGACAGAATGTTGTCTGCCCGCATCGTAGTTTCAAGATCAATGGATAGAATTTTAAACTGTGGATCGTAATCAGCAGGCTGAAAACGAATGCGTTTATGCTGTTGATGAACCTCGACGCCACCCTGAATAAATCGCTCCATCAGGTAACGGTCGGCGTGCCGAATATCCTCTTCCATCATGACCAGGTTATTCTGAGTAAGAATCTCCTGAATCTGCCGGAACGTTTTTAAGCGTTTACAGTAAAGTGCATGGACACCGTTGTAGTTGAGATCGGTTAAATCAACCTTCTCTAGCCGCCAGGCCTGATATGAGGAAATCAACGAGGTTATTTGTTCCAATTGCGAATCGAGAACAAATAAAACCGCTTCCTGCCCGGCCACACTTAAAGGGGTTACTGCCTCATCACTGCGAACCCAGTAGGTAAGTTGAATACCATCGGGACTGTCCTGCTGTTGGCGGGTCAGGACGAACCCTTTGGTGATATTGGCAGTTGAGTCAGCCATAAGAATTAATCAAACGGCGATACGATATCTAAATCCATCAGTTCAGGAAAAGCATCCCTTACCGAGATCTCATCTTCACTCTGGAACAGCAGTTTAAGGTTAGGCCCCGCATCCATGGTCAGATAAACAGGAATACCTAAAGACCTTAGCTCCCAAACTCTGTGCATGGCAGCGACTGATTCAGGTTGCCAGTAAAGTAACGGCGGCCAGGAAGCAATCATCGTAGCGTGCATAGACAGAGCATTTTGCTCAGCGGTTTGCCCCAGCAGTTCCAAATCATGGTCATCGATGGCGCGTTTGATCGTGGCAAGATCCTGTGCCGCTTGCTGCGGCCAGGATTGATAAAGAGTTGCAGATTCTACGGTGCGTTGCATGCCAGCACGGGAATCGACTTTCTTTTCTCCCGTCGCAACTTTCAGCAGACCGATTCTGAATCCGGGCCAGTCAAGATCCAATCGTTCAGCACAACTATCCATACCGTCTTCACGGTTGCCTTTGTGCCACTCAACAAAGCCCTGATAAATTGATCGGGATGCACTTCCACTGCCCATTCGTGCAAAAGCCGATAGAACATTAGGCTGCAAACCCAGACCATAAAAGTCATTGATCGCTAGCGTAAGTGCCGCAAAACCGGAAGCAGATGAAGCCAACCCAGCTGCGGTTGGAATATTGTTGACTGTGCTGATAGAAACCGGTTGATCGAGTTCACGACGGAACAAGTTAATAAAACTTATCACTTTTCGGGCGAACCGGCTTTCACAATACAGCAGTTCACCGTTCAGTTTAACCTGATCAACGCCATCAGTTGATTCAGTGATTTCAGTCCGGCTACCCAGCTCACCGAGTGATATTGAGAGAGACGCATTGATCGGCAGATTCAGTTCAACATCTCGTTTTCCCCAATACTTACACAACGCGATATTACTTGGGGCAAAGGCTTCGGCTGTATTACCGGGCGATAATTGCTCAGGAATATAATTATCGATCACTGCTTGCTTAGTTATATTCAACGATCACTCCGTCTTCTGATACTGCAACAGGGATTTGTTCGTATGGCAGTTGAATGCTCGGATCATTCCCAAGCGCCAGAACACAGTCCCCAAGACCTGAACCCGAAATTTTAACACCTTGGATGCAATCACTCTCTCGCAGGCTGTAGACAATTTCACTGATCGCTTTATCAGATACGCCCAGCGCATCCATGAGCCCCTGATAGTTGTTCATTAAGAAACCAAGGGATTGCCAATCACTACCAGAAATTGCCGTTTCTGCTGCCTCAGTGACTCTTCCCATTAACTGGTAGATCTGCTCATAAATAGCCGGATTGTTTTGCCCCAGGCTCTCGACCTTCTTAAGCACATCCGGGGTTTTAGTCTTATAACCAGCATAATATAAAGAGATTTCAGGCAGATTATTTAACTTCTTAATCTCTCTGGGCTTCACCCGATAAGAAACCGCAGAACCAAAAATACTAGCGACCAGATCTGTACCTGAGCCTCTGCCATCCTGAACCTGATGCACCACTTGCAATGATTGATCAAACAGCTGTTCATAATCACATTCATGTCCGGCATAAGCTGCAAGCGCTGCCACAACGCCTGCGGTCACTGCAGCAGATGATCCAAGGCCAACGGTATGAGAGAACTCGGAACGAATCTGTAATTCAAAACCTGAAGGCACCTTATCAGCAAACATTTTAATTGCACTGATAACGAAGCTAAGCTTGGGTTCTTCTTTAAGGCAATCCAGTTCAGAGCGGTAACAAGCCAGTTCAGAATCCACAGATACTGACCGGTCTGATAAAGGCGACAAAACGACCTTTATCCGTTTATCAATTGCACAAGCCAAGGCTTTTTCACCGAAGAGTACGGAATGCTCGCCCATCAGCATAATACTGCCGGGAACGGATACTTTTATTTGCTGCACTCTTTCCTTTCTCCTAGGCCAATAACAGCGGTACGAGCTGGATATTTAAACTTTGCTGCATCTGTTGAGGAGAAATATCAGGGAGATACATCAGTACCATTCCTCCTGCTGAACCCGCAACAGATCCAGCGCCACAGATTTTAGCAGCACCGCCAGATCGCTCAATTTGTCCAATCACATTGCTAATTCTATCCGGTACTACACCAATCTGTTCCAGCAAAGCATGATTAGATCGGACCAGCATGAGAATGTCATCGCTGTTCTGAGCTTCCAATGCCCTTTCCAGATTATTTGTTACCTCGGAAAAATCGTGCCAGATGGCAGACTCACCAAATTGACGTCTGACCTCAGAAACAGTTTCTCCAGTCGTTGATTCTGGATCGCCGCTGTTCCAAATGAACCAGTTTTTATCCAGTGTTAGAGAGAGTTCTGTGACCTTGTCAGCCTCTACCTTGACTGGTTTTGCGTAAGTGACTGTCGCAGCATCTATTGCACTGCCTCGCCCATGCTGAAGGCGCTCACAGTAACGGACGCGTTGGAATAATTGTTCAGCTGTAATCTGCTTACCGGTTATTTGCCCGCAAAGCTTAATCAATGCACAAATCACCGCCGCTGAGGAACCCATACCTGCTCCCGCAGGTATATCGCTGCTGATATGCAGAGTTCCAGAGCTGTTAAAGCCATGTTGTATGAGCGTGTAGCTCAACAAATCAAAAGGCGATTTAAGCACTCTAGCGATAGGTAGGTTCTGATTTAAGAATGCGGAATAATTCTGATCCAGCAATGCAGGTATACCCGATATTTCCTGAAGAGATAACTCGGTTTCACCTAAACGATCAGTGATGACCTTTAACTGATCACCACCGTTGTAATTAAAGCTAACTTTTACTTTTTTCGATACTGGAACAGCGATAGCAGGAGCCCCATAAACCACCGAGTGTTCACCACTCAGAATCAGTTTTCCTGGGGCCTCAGCCTTCATCAGCAGATAACATACTCACGTTTATGACCACTTATAGCAGCCAAACGGAAACGGCCAGTAGTGACCGCTGGAATGTCGTGATGCTCACCGTCTTTCGGATCAGGATAGCTGCAAAGTTTCAGGTACTCGTCATAACTGACTTCCTGCCGTGCATCCAGCATTTGCTTGTGGTTAAGCGTATGCAGACATTTTTCGTAACCCGTAACAACTGTTCCAGAGAAGAATTCAGAAACGCAGCCCGAACCATAACTGAAAAAGCCGACTTTCTTACCGGCAAGATTCTGTTTGCAGTTTTCCAGCAATGAGCTCAAACCAATGTACATGGAAGCTGTATAGCTGTTCCCGATGATACGGTTATAGTGCAGGGTGTCTTCCACCTGCTGCTCTATCTGCTCAAGAGACAATCCGGCTTTATTAACTTTAGCCAGATGCTTATGTGCTTTCTCTGCCATACGGCTGAAAGGCAGGTGATAGCAGAAATAGGAAAAATCATTGAAGGCCACAGAGCTGGCATCAACAAAATTTTCCCAGGCTTTTTTCAAAGATTTAAGATAGATCTTGGTTGAATACTTACCATCCACTATGGCTGTAGAACGATAATTTGGACGCCAGAAGTCCATCACATCTTCGGTATGGTTGCCCACTTCAGGATCAATTTCAACCAAGCGAGGGTTAGCAGAAATTAGTATCGCTACAGCACCGCACCCCTGAGTTGCTTCACCTGAGGTACCCAGATCATAGCGAGCTATATCTGAAGCTATAACCAGTACTTTCTTTTCAGGTTGGCGAGCAACTAAGGCACACGCCATCTGGATCGCTGCCGTCGCACTGTAACAGGCTTGTTTCAGCTCAACTACACGACAATTTGAATTCAAACCGAGCAAACGGTGAACATAAACGCCCGCAGCTTTTGACTGATCGACACCTGTCTCAGTTGCAAACAACAGTGAACTAATGCAATCAACGCCCACACGATCAATGACCTGTTGAGCAGCGTTAGCAGCCATAGTTACTACATCTTCATCCGGAGCAGCCATGGACATCTTTTCCTGGCCGATTCCTGTGTAGTATTTATCCGACTCGATCTGCTGAACTTCTGCCAGAGTTCTCAGATCTAAAAAATAGTTGGAAGTATAGAAACTAATTTCGTCAATACCGACAGACATTATTGGGTCTCGATCCTAGCTTGTACTCTCTAACAAAAACGCCCGGTTATTATACAAAGTAGCCACATCCGGTGCGCCAAGCAGAAACATCGCTGTTCTAAATTCTGTTTTGATTTTTTCTATCTCATCTACCACTGCATCAGCTGATTCCATAGCTGGTTTTAGCAGCGGTGCGGCCATGCCACATAAGGAGGCGCCGAGTATAACAGATTTAACCATATCAATCCCATCTCTTAAGCCCCCACTTGCAACTATGGTGGCACGCTCTAAATAGGGATTGGCCATTGATAAAGCTAAGGGGGTAGGAATACCCCAATCCTGAAATAAAATACCCAGGCTATCATTATCTTTTCTGCGATGAGACTCAATGCGGCTCCAGGACGTTCCACCGCAGCCAGCAACATCAAAATAAGTTACCCCATTGGATAAGCCCAGCTCGATATCTGCGGCAGAAAGGCCGCTGCCAACCTCTTTTAACATCACAGGAACATCAAGTTGGTTAACCAATTGAGCAATTTTAGAGCTTAAATCTGAAAAGTCAGTATCACCTTCAGGCTGAACTGCCTCTTGGAGGGGATTAAGATGAAGATACAAAGCATCCGCCTGCATACAGTCCACGGCGGACTTAGCCTGCTCCACATTCATACCATAATTGAACTGAACGGCTCCCAGATTGCTTATTAATGGCACATCTGGGGCCAGTTCACGCAGCTCAAAGCTTTCTTTCGCCGCTAGATTAGTAAACATGACCCTTTGAGAGCCTACTGCCATAGCAACACGGGTTTTCTGAGCAGCAATAGCCAGATTGCGATTAATCGTTTTAACTACTTCATGATCCCCTCCAGTCATAGAAGAGATCAAAAGCGGGAATGACAAGTCATAATCGAGAAATGAGCACGATGTATCGACATCACCCAATGCAATTTCAGGTAACGCTCTGTGAGCAAGGCGAATATCATCAAAATAGCGCTTTGAGCGATCTGTCAAAGGGTCATTTTCAATTGCTCGAATATGCTCAAGCTTCCGCTCATTCGTTTGATCTGACATCATCTCTCCAATTTAAGATGAGCTTCCATCAGCTCACCTGGATTGGTTTGTGCTGCTATCAATGACAATTCGCCGCAAAGAACAGTTGCAGCACAAATAGCCGCTAACCTACGAGCATTGGCACCCGGTTCTCTTTGCTCTTTACAGCCTAGATCAGCAAGGTTTTGCTCGACGAAATCAATGCCTTTACCGTTACCTACCGACCCCATAATCAGGTTCGGGATCGTACAAGAGAAGTAAAGGTCACCGTTACGGACTTCGGCATGCACAATACCTTGTGAACCCTCAATGATATTGGCTGCATCCTGGCCGGTAGCCAGATAAAAAGCCAGCAGCATATTGGCATAATGGGCGTTTGCACTGCGTAGACCACCCGCAACCATAGTACCTATAAGGTTCTTTTTGATATTCAGATCAACAACTTTTTCCGGAGTTGTTTTAAGGCGGCGCTCACATATCTCCCGAGGAATCAGAATCTCACTGACAACATACTTACCACGACCCAGGATGCCATTAACAGCAGTCGCTTTTTTATCTGAACAATAATTTCCGGAAATGGATGAATAACGCAGCTGTGGATATTCGGACAGAATCCATGGAATGATTTTATCTGCAGCATTGGTCACCATGTTATGACCAGAAGCATCGCCGGTGGTGAATTCAAGTCTGAGATAGATCAGGTTAGCAACAATCTGGCTGTTCAAATCAATCAGACGCGCAAAACGGCTGGTCTGCGAAACCACCTGATTAAGATCATCCATCCGACTTTTTATAGAATTAAGCGCTAATAAAGCTGCCTCAGCATCTTCAGCCTCCAACAGGATTGATCGGCTCATTCGCTCATCAACCACTGTTGTTTTAATTCCATCAGTCAGCATCGAAACCCTTGCGCCGCGGCCTACAGAAGGCCAAAGGGGAGTTTCATAAGTCGCTAACGGAACAGCAATCTGATCGTTTAGGACTGGACCTGTAATTCTAATCGGCCCAACACTACGCATAGGAATTGGAGCCTGAGTAATTTTATGTGCTTTCATCTTAATTCTTAAAAAAGAAAAAGGGCTGCAGTTAGCAACCCTTTTCATGTTAAGTAGCTCGGCGTATTTTATAAAAACCGCGCAGCTTTTCCAATTAATGCCTTAATATAATGCACTAACCATCAGGACTGAGTTTTATCTGCCATTTCTTGGCTCTGTTTCACTTCAACATCACCCAGATTTGGCTCAGGCATCTGAATTTCCATTGACTCCAGCAACTGCCCCATACCATCCAAAAGGCGGAAGTGAGTTACAAGGTGGTCATACTGAGCATTTGCAAGATCAATCTTTGAAGAAAATACTTCATTTTCAGTATCCAGAAGATCCAACAGGGAACGCTGACCGATATCAAACTGCTTCTTATAGGAATCACGAGTCGAAGTACTGGAAATCACATGCTGTTCTAGATAAGGCAGTTGTCTAGACAGTATCTGATGAGCGTTCCAAGAAAGCTTCAGACTCTGTACAACTTCACGTTGCGTATTCATCTGTATTGAGCGAGATTCTTCAATCTGATGTTGTGTTTGACGCACACGCGCTTTGTCCGCACCGCCATTATACAAGTTATAACGCATACGAATCATAGCTGTCAGATCTTCATTGGTACCATCTACCCCATCAATATCATTGTTCCAGGTGCGATCAATTTCCAGATCAAACCGTGGGTAGTAATTACGCTTAGCCGCTTGATACTGAGCAACTGCTGCTTCTGTATCCGCTTTGGCTACCAGAATGGTTGGATGATTCTCGTAGGCGATATTTAACACCTCTTCAATGTCACCCGGAATAATCTCTTGAGCCTTATCGACTATCGCTGGGTACTGAAGATCCTGCGGCGCTTCAACCCCAACTACTCGATAAAAGTTCGCTTCGGCATCTAACAGGTTATTTTCTTCAGCCAAAACATTAACTTCAGCAAGTGCCAATCGGCCTTCTGCCTGTTCGATAGAAGCAATAGCCCCAAGACCTGATTCAGCGCGGCGCTTTATCTGGTCATAAATCTTCACATGGTTATAAAGATTTTCTTTGGTCAGTTTCAGTAATTCTCTTCTACGGTGAACTTCGGTGTAACCGCGGGCGGCCTCTAGGATAAAATCTTCGGCCACCTCTTCTAAACGCCTGTCAGCTGAAGTCGCACGAGCTTTATGTCGTTTAACTTCACTTGATGTTGCAAAACCATCAAATAGCATCTGACGAAAACTCAGACTGGCTTCACCACGATCCAGTTCAACATCATCATTACCACCGGCTCTTGTAGTACTGTTATTTGTCCACTCATAACCATAACCCAAAGCAGCATCCAACTTGGGGTAATAACCTGACCGAGCCTGAGCAATTTCCTGATAAATAGCATTCCGAGAATGAACTGCTCGTTGTATATCAGGATTTTCTGACAAGCCCTGAGCAACCACTTCTTCTAGCGTTGCTGATTGAGCTGCTGTTGCCATCATCCCTAACACTACACCAGCAATTACTAATCTGGACATGATCATTTCACCTAATTGTTTTAATTTTAATAATAGCTGCAACACTTCATTCCAGCTATTTCTGCATTTCTCAGCTTTTATTTGCCATTAGAATCAATGAGATTCTGTCTACAGCCCCAGTTTTCTGGAAAATCGAACTTAGATGCGCTTTCACTGTTCGCTCAGTGATATCCAGGCTGCGAGCAATTTCTTTGTTACTCACACCGGTTACTAAAACTGAAAGAACATCCTTTTCCCGAGCACTTAGGTCTTTGAAAAGATCATTTTCAATCTCAAGGGCTAAAGGTTCAGATTCAGGCTGAGAATTTGTTAAAAGCATTTTCAATAGCTTTTGCAATAACTCAGGTCCTGCCCAGATATCTCCATTTTTTATTGTCTTCAGAACTTCAAAAAATAAAGACTGGGTTATGAAAGCGTTTATATAAGCATTAGCGCCAGCTTGTAGCGCTTTCAAACCTTCATTTTCTTCTGGAACATCGGTAGCAACAATGAGCAGTACAGACGGGTTTTCGGCTTTAAATCGGAATATATCGTTATAAGATGACGGAGCTATTGAAGATAGGTGAATGATTACCATATCTCCTTTTGAAACACGCCCGGCTGTTAGTTCTGAAACGGGTAAAACTTGAGGCTGGCTCTCCTGCAAGATTTCACTCCAACGTTGAAGGACGTTAGGACGATTACCAATCAAAAATAACTTCATAAAGTCTGATTTTATTATGCTTATTTTTAACGCCCCCAACAGCAAATGACTTAGTGTCGAAAGCAATACTTTTGGTCCAACAAACAATACTATAATTTATAGCTGGAGTTCAGTTAAGCCATTGATCTTCGCTTACTCGCATTCTAAAAACAAGCTAAAGATATCAATCAGATAGCACTTTATTGATCAGCGTTCGGTTAACGCATTATTTTTAGCCTTTAAAACTGGTTTTAATAGGTAATCCATCACTGTTTTCTTACCCGTAAGGATATCAACACTCACCGTCATACCTGCAATCAGTGGCAATTCTTTACCCGATGACCCTATGAAGGGTTGATTTGTTTCCAACCTCACCAAGTAATAGCTTTCACCCTCCTCATCTATGATGGTACTTGGGCTGACAAAAACAACTTCTGCATCAACTCCGCCATAAATTGAGAAGTCATAAGCCGACACTTTAATGACCGCAGATTGTCCACGAGTAATATTGGCGATATCTGCAGGCCTAATTCTCGCTTCAACCAACAAAGTATCTTCCCAGGGAATAATGTTTAACAGTTCATCCCCTGGTTGAACTACACCTTCTACTGTATTCACCAACAATTGCTTAACTGTCCCTTTAACCGGCGCCTTTACCTCTGCTCGATCAATTCGATCATTCATACCCGTTAAGGCTTCTTTAAGGCGCGAAACTTCTGCAACAACCTCGTTCAATTCTCTTCGTGCAGTATTTCGGAACTGGAGTTCTGACTCACCTAGGTTTTGCTTCGTCTCCTCCAGTGTTGATTGAATACGTGGAATATTCAGACGGACCCCAGACAGCTCTCCCTGAAGATCATTAAGCTGACGTTTAAGCCTGAGAAATTCCACTTCAGATATAACTCCTTCTCGCAATAAAGGTTCAGTAATCGTCAGTTCTCGTTTTAACAAGTTATAACTTCTGACCAACTGCTGTTCCTGAGAGCGTGCAGCCTTGAGCTCCTGATTTCTCTGACGTACCTGTTGTTCAAGAGCCCCCAAAGAGGCTTTAAGTTCTTGCTGGCGGGTTGAATAGAGAAATTTTTCCTGCGATAACATCGACTGATATTCGCTGGGTAAATCCACATCCTCGGCAAAAGCCTTGTTATCAGCTTCCGCTTGTAATCGAGCTGATTTAGCGACCAGTTCATACATTCGAACCTGATTTTCCTTCAAAGAGCTCGAAAAACGGATATCATCAATTCTGAGAAGCACCTGCCCCTTATCTACCAAATCCCCTTCTTGGACCAGAATTTCAGAAACAGCACCACCTTCGAGTGTTTCGACAATCTGAAGTTGACTGGAAGGAATGATTTCACCCTCTCCACGAGTAATTTCGTCCAGCTCAGCCCAAGTTGCCCAATAAATTGCGAGCAAGATGAACAACACAATCATCCAAAGCAAAGCTCTTGCACCACCAGGGGTTTGCTCAGAAATAGCCTCACTGATACTACTCATGTACTGCAGATCTTTTTGGTTGTGACTCATCTGTTGTTACCTCTGGATCTGCAAACGGCCCTGCTTAAGAGCCTCCAGTACAGCATCTTTAGGACCGTCTGCAACGATTCTTCCTGAATCCATAACAATGATTCGATCCACCAGTGACAGTAAAGACATCTTG
Organism: Neptuniibacter sp.; assembly: GCA_030149405.1. GTDB lineage: Bacteria > Pseudomonadota > Gammaproteobacteria > Pseudomonadales > Balneatricaceae > Neptuniibacter. The sequence continues at coordinate 22,664 of JASBRM010000357.1, forward strand.
TGAGTTACCACAAGCATGGTCCTTTCTTTTGAATACTCATTGAGCACCTTTTTAATCTGCTCTTCCGATGAGTTGTCCATTGAAGCAGTTGGCTCATCAAGAATCAGAATGTTGGGCTCATGAATAAGCGCCCGCGCTACAGCAATTGTTTGCCGCTGACCACCCGAAAGACCTGCTCCACGCTCACCCACAGGCATATCGAAGCCTTGCGGGTGTCGATTTACCATCTCCGAAACGCCCGTCAGGTTAGCGACATCCACTAAACGCGTATCATCTGTTTGAGGTGAACCTATGATGATATTTTCACGAACCGTTCCTGAGAAAAGCATTATGTCCTGGGGCATGTAGCCAAAATTTCTGCGCAGGTCGACAGGATCAATCTGTTTCATATCAATACCATCAATACGCACCGATCCTTCACCCGGTTCGTAAAGACCTAACACCAGCTTCTCGATGGTTGTTTTGCCGGAACCGATTCGGCCAATTAATGCCACTTTTTCTCCCGGCTTAACTGAGAAAGAAACCCGGTCCAGAGCTTTTTGCTCCTGCCCAGGGTAAGCAAAGCTGACATCCTTAAACTCAATTGAACCTTTCAGCTCTGAACGATGAACAAACTGCTGTCCCTCCTCCCTTTCAGAAGGCAACTCCATGATTTCATTAAGCCCTTTCAGAGCTGTTGAAGCCTGATGAAAACCAATCACCAGATTTGCCACCTGACTCATTGGTGCAATCGCGCGGCCGGATAGAATGACACATGCAACCAAGGCACCCATTGTCAGCTCATGCTCACTGATCAGGTAAACACCGGTTATCACAATAGCAATTGAGGTCATCTGTTGCACAAAGGAAGCAAAGTTCACAACCAGAGATGACAACATACGGGACTTTAGGCTCCACTTCGCGATATAACCAACCGCCTGTTCCCATGACAGCTGCAGAGATGATGTCGCCCTCTGAGTTTTTGCAGTTTCCATCGCAGTTAAGCTTTCAATCAGAGTCGAGTTTTTCTGAGCATTTGAGGCAAAGGTTTTTTCAACTGACCTACGTAAGGCTGGTCTGATTACAAAAGAGAAAAGAATAATTAATGGTATAGCCACTGCAGGAGCAATTACCAAAGGCCCGCCAATAAAGGCAATGACAGCCAGGAAAAGAAATGCAAAAGGAAGATCAATCAGGACCGTGTTCGTAGTGGAACTCAAGAACGATTTAATACTATCAAACTCTCTTAAGTTGCTGGCAAACGATCCCACTGAAGGGGGCAACGCGCTGTATTTGAGAGAGAGAACTTTTTCAAATAACAGGGATGACAATATGACATCACCTTTTTTACCTGCCACCTCAAT
>JASBRM010000361.1 GCA_030149405.1 Neptuniibacter sp.
TTCTTGGCACCACGTTTTACCGCCATTTCCAACAATGCAAAGATATGCTCTTCATGGCTATGAACCCCACCTGGTGACAACAGACCGAGTACATGCACAGCTTTATCAGCAGCAATGGCTTTATCCATTGCTTTTGTCAGCGCTGGATTTTCGAAGAAATCACCGTCTTCGATCGCCTTGGAAATGCGGGTAAAGTTCTGATAAACGATACGCCCGGCACCAATGTTCATATGACCCACTTCAGAGTTACCCATTTGCCCGTCAGGCAGACCAACCGCCATACCGGATGTCTGAATGCGTGCATTTGGATTATCCGATAACAACTTATCCCAAACAGGGGTGTTAGCTGCCTGAATTGCAGAGGATTCAGAACTCTCAACTCCATAGCCATCGAGGATAATCAGAGCTTTAGTCGTGCGCTTATCTGTCATAGTGCGGATGTCTGTCTTTAAAGATTGAATTGGGCGAGATTTTACTGCGAATCGCGTCTTATGGCTAACATCAACAGCATGATTAGACTAAAACACGCAAATTACTTCCTTTAACCCTTATACAGTCAAAAAACGCAAGGTATACTAGTGCGCCTCAATAGTACGACAAAACTTTTTAGTGGCTTAATAAGCCTGATTTTGGATTAGCAATGGACCAATATATCGAATTTATTGGCAACCACCCTTTCATGGTTGCAGCCTGGGTTCTAACACTGGCAATGTTTATTTTTATCGAGCGCAGCAAAGCCGGTAAAGCGGTGACTCCCGCTCAGGCAACACAGCTGATCAATAAAGAAAATGCTGTTGTTTTAGACATCCGCCCGAAAAAAGAGTGGTCTACTGGTCATATTACTAACGCCAAGCATATTCCTCTGGCAGATCTTGATCGCCGTATCGACGAACTGCTCAAATACAAACAGCGGCCGGTTATCGTTGTCTGCAACTTGGGACAGGCTGCTGGCTCGGCTACACGAAAGCTGAAAGCTGAAGGTTTTGAAAATGCTGTTCGCCTGTCTGGCGGTATGACCGAGTGGAAAGGTCAAAGCCTGCCAATCGTTAAATAATCATGGCGAATGTAACTATTTATACAACTCAATGGTGCCCTTTCTGCATCCGTGCAAAGATGCTGCTGGATCACAAAAATGTTGAGTTTAGTGAGATAAAAGTGGACGGTGATCTTGAGAAACGTCAAGAGATGACCCGTCTCAGCGGCGGACATACCGTTCCGCAAATTTTTATCGATGAAAACCCCGTTGGCGGCTGTGACGATCTCTTCGCACTGGAACGTCAGGGGAAATTAGATGAGCTACTGAGCTCCAATTAATTGATTTAATTCTAAGGATTTATCATGTCTGAGAACGAACAGAATACTGCGAATCAGGAAGCTCAAGGCCCACAGTTCTCCGTGCAGCGCGTTTACATTAAAGATGCTTCTTTTGAGTCGCCAAACGCACCAGCGATCTTTACCTCACCATGGCAGCCAGAAGTTGGCGTAGAGCTGAACTCTTCGACTCAGAAGCTGAGCGACACCGCTTATGAAGTTGTACTGACCATTACGGTTACCGTTAAAAACGATGACAAGACAGCCTTCCTGGTAGAAATGCATCAGGCAGGTATCTTTGCAATTGCAGGTATCGAAGGCCCTGAGCTGAACCACACTCTGGGCGCGTTCTGCCCAAGCATTCTGTTCCCATATGCACGTGAAGCAATTGACGCAATGGTTGTTAAAGCCAGCTTCCCTGCATTGATGCTGGCGCCTGTTAACTTTGACGCTCTGTTTGCACAGCAAATGGCTCAGAAACAGGCTCAGGCTGAAGAACAGCAGCACTAAGACCGATTGCTGTTTCTTAAATAAAAAACGGAGCATCAGCTCCGTTTTTTATTTATAAATTAACCTTGCTGAGTTTTAGCGATTTACGGTAACACCGCGAAATTTTGCAACACCTCATCAGCCTTTCCTGCTTCCAGCATCATTTTGATCGCTTTAGATTCCAAGGGAATAACACTGACCAGTGATTTTTCAGGAATCAAATATTCGGTATCCGAGATACGATCCACCTGATCAGACAACACAATCATAGGTAACATCTGGTTCTTGACAGTCTGGATATTGATTTGCTGTTCAGGCGCTCCAATAACTGAAATTGACCGCCCCTTATAGTCAGACACAATCAAACGCATGACCTGTCCACCACTTTCAGAAGTAAACGACACAACTTCAGTCACTATGATTGCAAACTGCATTTACTCTCCAAACCTTAAAACAGACAACTACTTAACTGCACCATCAAAGCCTAACTGACGCCAAGCTTCATAAACAACAATAGCACATGCGTTGGACAGGTTAAGGCTGCGACTGTCTGCGCACATAGGCAGTCTCAACCACTGCTCATGGGGTAAAGATTCTCTGACATCAACCGGCAAACCACGGGTCTCAGGCCCAAGAAGCAAAACATCTCCCGCGGTGAAATCCGCATCAACATAACTACAAGTGCCTTTCGTTGTAAGTGCCCAGACTTTCCGTGGCTGGATATCAGCAAGGCAGGTTTCCAGATCCGGATGCACTTTGACTGAGGAGAATTCATGGTAATCCAGACCTGCTCTACGTAAGCGCTTATCATCAAGCTCAAACCCCAGCGGTTCGACCAGGTGTAACTTAAAACCTGTATTGGCGCAAAGACGAATAATATTCCCTGTATTGGGTGGTATCTCTGGTTCGTATAAAACTACATGTAACATAAAAATCCCCGCACCATTTCTGCTGCGGGGATTATATAGGAATAAGCAGATTAGGTATTGTTACGCTACATCGTCCTGCTCGTCGGACTTATCGCCTTCCATGCCAAGCTCTTTGATCTTACGGGTAAGAGTGTTTCGCCCCCAACCCAGTAGCTCAGATGCATCACGGCGGCGACCCGCTGTATGCTTAAGTGCCGTTTCAATCATGATCCGTTCAAACGCAGGTACAGCAGTATCTAGCAAACCTCTCTGTCCCAGACTCAGCTGCTGATCAGCCCAATTACGCAGAGATTGTTCCCAGTTACTTCCAGCCGCAACGGGCTCACCAGACTGCTCCATCAGTTCAGGTGGCAGATCATCAATCAACACTTCACGGCCAGTCGCCATTACAGTCAACCAACGACAAGTATTTTCCAACTGACGAACATTACCTGGCCAAGCCAGATTACACATATAAGCTTCTGTGTCTGAAGCCAGAACCTTAGGCTCTACATTAAGGTCTTCTGCAGAGATATTCAGGAAATGACGAGCCAAGCGTGGTATGTCTTCTCGACGCTCTGCCAACTTCGGCAGATGTACCCGAATAACGTTCAGACGGTGGAATAAATCCTCACGGAAGCGACCTTCTTCAACCAGTTTTTCCAGATTCTGATGGGTCGCTGCGATAATACGTACGTCCACCTTAACCGGCGTATGGCCACCGACTCTATAAAACTCGCTATCTGCCAGCACTCGTAGCAACCGGGTCTGAGCGTCAGCAGGCATATCACCTATCTCATCCAGAAACAGTGTACCGCCATCAGCCTGTTCAAAACGACCTCGCCTTGCTGCTGCCGCACCTGTAAATGCACCTTTTTCGTGACCAAACAGTTCCGACTCAATCAAATCATGAGGAATCGCCGCCATATTCAATGGGATAAACGGTTTCTCTTTACGAGGACTGTGCTTATGCAATGCATGCGCTACCAGCTCTTTACCAGTACCGGACTCACCGTTGATTAAAACGGTAATATTCGACTGGGATAGGCGCCCTATTGCACGGAAAACTTCCTGCATTGCAGGGGCTTCACCGATGATTTCAGTACTGTCTTCCATCACCTGCTCTGCAACTTGCTCTCTTTGCTCAAGAGCATGAGCAAGAGCACGCTTAACCAATGCCACCGCTTCATCAACATCAAACGGTTTAGGAAGATATTCGAATGCTCCGCCCTGATAGGACGCAACCGCAGAATCCAAATCCGAGTGCGCTGTCATGATAATAATCGGCACCTCAGGGTGAGATTCCTGAATATGCTTCAACAACTGCAAACCATCAGTACCCGGCATACGGATGTCACTGATAATAGCATCCGGCACACCACGCTCTAATCGGGAGAGCATCTGGTCAGCGCTTTCAAACGACTCCGTATCCAACCCTTCTGCAGACAAGGCTTTTTCGAGAACCCAGCGGATGGATCGATCATCATCCACTATCCATATATTACCTAGCAGACTCATGGTTCAGCTCCAACGGAATAAATAGTTTAAATTTGGTTTCACCCGGTTTCGTCTCACATTCAATTAAACCGTGA
>JASBRM010000364.1 GCA_030149405.1 Neptuniibacter sp.
TGGGTTGATCGGTGCCTTAATTGCAGAGGGCGCAACCGGCTGAGGGTTGTAGGCATAGCGGCCCGTATGCAGGATCTGCATACAGATCTTACCACCTTCCTGATGCACCCGATCCGTCACGATGCGGTGGTTTTTTACATCTTCTGAATTGGCCATCTGCGCAGCATGACCATGCACAGCGCCTTCTTTGTTTGGACCTATGCCTCCGGTTACGATCAGGGCGACGCCGCCACGGGCACGTTCTGCGTAGAACTCAGCCATACGTTCAAATCCATTGGGCGCTTCTTCAAGGCCCAGATGCATAGAACCCATCAGGACACGGTTTTTCAGAGTGGTGAAACCCAGATCCAAGGGCTGTAAAAGATTAGGGTAGGCTGTTGTCGTCATTCTTAGTATCTCTTTATCGTTATTGTTTTAGTCGGCAGCTTGAAGTGGCTGGGTTATTTTTCGTAATGGTTCAAATACAGCGGCTTTTCCAGAAACCTTCGCGCTGAAGCTTTGCATCATGTCATTAGGTTGGAACATGCCGGACTGCCATGTAGCCATATAGCTGAGGCTGTCATGCAGGTCGTGATCCCGGGCATAGTTGATCATCTGCTTGGTGCCAGTGATTGCCAGAGGGGAGTGGGCAGCAATCTGTTGGGCAATATCCATTACTGCATCCAGCATCGATGCCTGATCCGGGAAGGTCTGATTAACCAGTCCGGATGTTTGAGCTTCCTGCGCATGCATTTTACGTGCGGTATACGCGAGTTCACGGGCGAGCCCAGACGGTATAAGGCCGGGTAAACGTTGCAGAGTACCCAGGTCTGCTGTCATGCCCAGCGCCGTCTCTTTGACGGTGAAATAGGCATCCTCAGTGCAGTAACGCATATCGGTGGCACACACCAGATCCAGAGCGCCACCTATGCAGCCCCCCTGAATCGCGGAGATAACCGGAAAGCGTGCGGTTTCCAGGACCATAAAGCATTCTTGCAGTTGCATAACCAGACGGCGCACAAATTCTGCTCTGCGACCGGCTTCACCATTGAACAGGCTTTGGTCCGGTTGAGTAAAAACCTCCAGATCCATCCCTGAACAGAAATGTTTTCCCTGAGAACTGATGACCAGTACCCGGGTGTCTCCCTCAATATCCAGCGCTCTGATGGCTTCCGGAAACTCTATCCAGAAATCACGGTTCATGGAGTTGCAGGCTTCGGGGCGTTTAAATTCTAGCCGGGTAATGTGGTTCTCAACGGTGAGGTCAAAACAGCTATAGCTCATCTGAAAACAATCCTGTTTAGGTTTTTATTATTAAACTAGACAGTGTCAAGATAGTGTTCTATTTTGACACTGTCAAGATTGGTTGATAGATTGCGCCCATGAACAGTAGAAAAAAACCATATCACCACGGTGATCTCCGGATTACCTTGTTGCAGGCAGCCACTGATCTGATTGCTGAAGGGGGTGTTGAAAGCCTCTCTATCCGCAAACTTGCGGACAAGGCCGGCGTGTCTCGCACTGCGCCTTATCATCACTTCAAAGACAAAAATGAACTGCTTTGTGCAATAGCAGAACAGGGCTTCCATCTGCAGGATCAATTGATTGAAGCCTTAAACGAAAACGCAAAAGAGCTGAATCCTGTAGAGCAGTTTGAGCGCTACGTGATTACCTATATCCGCTTTGCTGATGAACAGCGCGAAACTTATGACCTGATGTATGGTCGCGACATCTGGAAAACCGGAGAACCTACGCCAACATTGCAGGAAGTGTCCCGAAACAGTTTTCGCGTGTTACTGAACTGGGTTGAAGAGCTGCAGGTCGAGGGCGTTTTTGAACCTTCTTTGCCTGCATTGAGGATTGCTCAGTCTGCCTGGGCTTCTATCCATGGTTTGTGCCGGTTATTTAATGACGGTATCTATGTAAACCGTGAAGATCTGCAGGATATTGCCCGTACATCAGTGCAGTTACTGATTAACCAGAATTACCCGGCAAAGGCGGCAAAGTGATTCAGTTCAGCCATGCTAACGGATTCCCCGGTAGTTGCTATGGCTACTTGTTCAGCTTAATACCTGAGCATGAAGTCAGCTGCGTTGAAAAGATGGGGCACGGGGATTACCCACTGAATGGTAGTCTGCGTAATTATGCAGAGGAACTGATTGCAGAGATTGAACAGCAGCATGATGAGCCCGTAATCGGGGTTGGTCATTCTGCCGGAGCTGTTGTCACCCTGATAGCAGCTGCGTTAAAACCAGAACTGTTCAGACAGGTTATCCTGCTTGATCCGGTGGTATTCAGTAAACGCAAACGTTATGCCTTGAAGCTGTGTAAGGCGCTTGGCCTGATGGATCGGATTACACCTGCCGGAAGAGCCGCTAAAAGGCGGGCTCAGTTTACCAGTCGTGAAGAAGCGGAAGCTTATTTTGCAGGTAAAAGCCTGTTCAAAGATTTTCATCCTGAATGTTTTGCTGACTATATCAAACACGGTTTAACCGAAAACGAGCAGGGTGTAGAGCTGAGCATCTCAGCGGATATTGAAGCTGATATTTTTCGCAATGTCTTACTGGATGTGCCCCGGTGCCTTAAGCGTGTTCGTGGTACGGTCATATATGGTCGTAAGAGTCATCTGGTTAACCGTCATGATAAGCGCTGGTGGCAACGCAACTTTCCTGAAATGAATCTGGTTGCTGTTGAAGGCGGCCATCTTTTCCCGTTGGAAGATCCAGAGTTAACTGCAGAATTAATCAAGTCTTCTCTGATTTAAGGCACCAGGGAACTCGTCACATACGACACAGACTCACCCAGCAATCTTGTTCACCTACGACTCAGGCTAACCTGGCAATCCTGTTCACCTAACCCCTTAGGTGTCATTCCTGCGAAGGCAGGAATCCAGGGTAATGTTTTTTGTGAAGTGGATCCCAGCCTGAGCTGGGATGACATTAGAATTTTCTTGAAGCTATAAACAGAAAACCCCCCCTCATGTGAGAGCAATGCTGTTCACTTAAAGGATTTATGGGTCATTCCTGCGAAGGCAGGAATCCAGAGTAATGTTTTTTGTGAAGTGGATCCCAGCCTGCGCTGGGATGACATAAGAATTTTCTTCGAGCTCTAAACAGAAAAGCCCTCTCATATGAGAGGGCTTTTGGTTGCTACCTTGCTGGAGATAACTTGTTATTTACCCAGTCGACGGATCGCCTGTGGAGTAAAATCTTTATGCTTGAAGCGCTGGGTGAAGTCGAAGCCTTCTCCCTCTTCGTTGGTCAAACTACCTACCAGATAACGACCAGACTGCAGATCATATAAAGCTTCAGCGGTTAACCAGGGTACGTTGGCATCACGATACTGGAACTGATGAGCTTCACCTACGCGCCATAGCTCGCCACGGCCATCGTAATGATCTACAACTGCGATCTGCCAGCTGTCTTCATCGATATAGAAGGTGCGTTTTGCGTAAATGTGGCGTTCGCCTTCTTTCAATGTCGCTTCGACTTTCCAGACTCGGTGTAATTCATAACGTGTGAGTTCTGAATTCAGATGTCCTGGTTTGAGAATGTCTTCGTACTTCAGACCCCGGTCTGCAAGCTTGAAGCTGTTGTATGGGATATACAGCTCCTGTTTGCCAACCAGATTCCAGTTGTAACGATCAGGTGCGCCGTTAAACAGGTCCAGATTGTCGGTTGTACGCTGACCATCGCTGGCAGTACCCGGTGCATCATAGGCGATCTGCGGAGCCCGACGCACTCGGCGCTGACCTGCATTGTAGGTCCACGCCTGTCGTGGTTGTGTAACCTGATTCATGGTTTCATGAACCAAGAGTACGTTACCGGTCAGACGGGCGGGGGCTTTAACCTGTTGTACAAAGTAGAACAGGATGTTCGCATCTTTTTCCGGGTTTGTGCCGCCTTTAAGATGAGTTGGCCAGGACATCTTCTCGTTGATTTTCACCGGTGTGAAGCTGCCGTTGGCCTGAACTGGAACCTGCACAAAGGTCCGTTCCAAAGCGCCGCCACGATAGCGTGTCATATGGTTCCAGATCACTTCCAAACCATCGTTCGGAACAGGGAATGGAATGGCAGTGTTAAACCCCTGAAGGCCATTACCACCATCAGTGAGCTGTGCCGTTGTCGCATTGGCTTTGGCCGCGTCATACACTTCCTGAGGCATCGCCGCAGTTCGGTGAGTTGGATACACCGGGATGCTGAAGGTAGGGTACTTATTCAGCATCGCCAGCTGTCCCGGGGTCAGCTTGTCTTTGTATTGTTCAGCATTGGCAGCGGTAATCGTGAACAGTGGTTGTTCGTCTGCAAACGGATTGCTGTAGCGATCAGAGCTGCCAGCCAAGCCACCGTTCCAAGCCGGAATCGTGCCTGCTGCATTACCTGCTTTTTCTGCTCCTATAGGCGTGAGTGAAGCTCCCAGCTCAGCCGCTTGTTCAGCGGTGGTAGCCGCTAAAAGTGAGCCAGAACTTAGTAATAATGCAGTGCTCAGCAGTAATTTTTTAGTGTTATACATTGATGATATCTCCATCTGTCTGCTGATAATTAAAATGAAACGCTTGCGCTCAGTGAAATGAAGTCACGATCTTCAATGGAATTGAAGTTGCCGCCAAAGTAATCCGTGTAAGACAGTGAAACGCTGTATTTATTCAGGTAATCAGCAGTCAGGCTCAGGCCCAGTGTTTTCTCATCTTCATTGAACGCAGGGCCAGGCTGTGGACCGTAACCTTTGAGGCCGTGTTTAAAGCTGATCTGTGGCGACAGGTTTATCCCAGCAAATGCATTTGGGTAGCTCAGGTTTGCACGCACAACATACCCATAAGAGTCCTGAGTTACGAAGCCTTCAGTGTCACCTGAGGTGTAGCCAAAGGCACCGTTACGACCATATTTCAGAGCATTCGCATCTTCATCAAGGCCATGTACATGGGTCCAGGCCAGTTCACCGATTAATGCTAAACGGCTGGCTCCGAGCACCTGATCGTAGAATTTCACAAAGCTGGTCTGCAGCTGAGTCACATCCAGTTCACTGTAACCATAAATTGTGCCGCCAGTACCTGCATCAGCAACCAACTGATCAGCAGCCGTATTACCAGAACCACCGGCATACTGTTGCAGGATTGCTGCTACCAGCAGAGGTCCGTTGATCTGAATAGGGACATCACGTTTGTGGCTGATTTCACCCGACCAGGCAACTTCGCCAATGTTAGTGTTGAAGCTCAGACCGATCATCTCTATATCTTCGGGGTAGCTGGTGAAGTATGTGGTATCAACCAGAGTACTGATCCCCGCAAGTTGGCCTGCTTGTGCTGCCGCGGCTGCTGCTTGTGCTGCTGTACCGCCACCGCCGAGAACAGCGGCTGCTGCAGCATTACCTGCAGCGGTTGCCGTAGCACCAAATGTCGCAATGTCCGTTTGAGTATTAACCGCACTGGTTACCGGTAGGCGGCTGTGATATTTGGCAAAGTAGACTCCGAACTCAGTGTTATTCAGGTTTTCTGCAAAGTAGCGAGCAGAGAAACCAAACTGGCCGTCATCATCAGCCTCACGCCTGCCGTCGGCATTGCGATAAATAACGGGATCAAAACCAATCGCACCGGTTGCGATTGCGGGTGTGTAGTATTGCTGATCTGTCAGTGGCAGAGGGATACGGATACCGTTACAGCCTTCCGCTACAAAGTCGATATTCGAGAAATAGGTACCGCAGCCATCGATTGCTGTGGGTTCCCATTCAATTTGATAGAAACCTTCAATACTCAGATTGTCAGTCACACCAAACGAAGCAAAGGCCATATTAACCGGAAGCAAGCCTTCCTTAACTTCTGCACCAGGGCGGCGGAACGCATTGACATCAAATGGGTTGATTGAATTTAGACCACCCTGAACAAATGTACTTTCGCCCCAGTTAACAACCTGGCGACCAATGCGCATATCCAGTGGTTTTTCGCCCAGATCTATTCCCGCAAAGAAATAGGCATCCAGAACTTCAAAGCCTGAGAACTTTGAAAAGTCATTAAAGTCAGCATCTTCCAGTTCTGCATCAGGTACATAGAGATTAGGTGAGTGGCCGTGGGCACGATTGCCATCTTCAAGCTCTGCATCGTACCAGTACTTAACCCGGCCAAAGAAACCGACATTGTCTTTTCTTAACTCAAGGTCGTGTACGCCTTTTACTATCTGAGTGAATGTGCTGCCTTCACTAAAGTTCTGGTTACCGTCGTCGTAACTGCCAGAACCCGCGCTGGTGCCTCCGTTTACGGAAGAGATCAGGCTGCTTTTTGGATCATCCATACGCCAGCTTGCACCGACAGAGATTTGTGAGTCAAAACGTCCTTCAATCTCTCCCAGATTAAATTCAATCGCCTGAGCTTGGCTCATGAAAACTACACTGCCTATGAGGGTAGGCAGAAGACGGCGGGAGAATGCCGGGGATTGGTTTTTGCTGCGCTGCAAAATCCGGTTTTTTATTGCCATTTCGTTCACCTGACTTCTTATTTTTTTAAAAGGTGCAGACTGTATATTTATAGATTTTAGTCAAAACATCCAAAAATGCTGAATAAATAGAGGGTTAAAGCTCTATATGCAGGTTTTTGGATGTTAGTAATCATTGTCGGTCTTAAAACAGTTCTCAATGACAATTGCCGCCAAGCTTAGTAACAAATTTGTTCTTTAGGGTTGAAAAAAATGACCTTAAGTGCCAAAAATAAAAATGGGAAGTGCGTTTCTGGTTAACAAAAAACAGGTTAGAGAAGCTATGGAACGTAAGATAACGGTACCTGCGGGCTATGTACGGCAGTTACTGAAACTGGTAGAAGAGCAGGGTTATAGTGTTGATGAGCTGCTGAACTATGTTGGTATCGATTCAAGCATGATTGATACTCAAACAGAGTTTCCAGCGGATAAGTTCGGACTGTTGTATCAGCGAATCTATTACATTGCGCAGGATGAATATTTTGGCATGCTGAGTGGCGGAAAGGTGCCAAATGGTACCTTCCGGATGATGTGCCATTGCCTGATTCACTGTAAAACTCTTGAACACGCCATCTATCGCGCCAGTGATTTCCATGAAATCTGTCGTGGCACTCAGGTTAAACCTTTTCTGGTGAGAAAAGGGCGATATGCCAAGGTTTCTTTCACTACCACCGATGCCTCTGGAATGGATCTGGAGGAGCTGTTGAAGGATTCAACACCGGAAAAAATCCGGACCTCTCTGTCGATGTGGCATCACTTCTTATGTTGGTTGCTGGGCACCCGACTGGATTTGAAAGCGGCCTATCTGTCATTCCCGGAACCTGAAGATATCTCCTTATACAAAACCGTTTTCCAGTCCGAAGTTAAATTCGATCAGCACGATAACGCTATTGTTTTCCCCGCACGATACCTCGATTACCCTATCGTCCAGACCCCGGATACGTTGCGAAGCTTTCTGAAAACGGCCCCTTATCAGTTGATTGTGATGGTGGATGATGATGCCAGTTTGAAGGCTCAAGTAGTGGCTCTGATTGGTAAAGACTTCAGCCAGGAGTTGCCAAGTGCAGAAGACATTGCCTACAGGCTGCACATGTCAGTTTCCACCTTGAGACGGCGATTACTTGAGGAAGATACGTCCTATCAAAAAATTAAGGATGAGTGCCGCAAAATGGCAGCTTTGAATTATATGAATTCACCGCAGCTCTCGATTAACGATGTGGCGGGCTTGATGGGCTTTGAGGAGCCTTCAGCATTTTTCCGTTCCTTCAAAAAATGGACCGGGATGACCCCAGGAGAATATCGTCGCAGTGACACCTATTGCCAGCAATTAGAGCAAGCATAAACAGCGCTGAGGCCCATAATCACTGAGTTTTTATGGCGTATGAATTTTTTTGTCAGTAGATGAGGCTTGAATTGTTATTGTTTGATAAGTGCTCTGAGCAGATCATGAATTAAGCATTTCCCAAATGTAAAAACGCTTTCGAAGAATAATAAAAGCAGGCCGGAATGTATTCAGGCTTGCGAGGAACGGAGCAACAAGAGCGATGAGTGAGTATCGTTTTCCTTATCAGGATGCATTGTTTGTATTAAATGACTTGGTGGGTCTTGAACAGATTTGTCATCAGGCAGGGCTTGATGAATTCGCTGAAGGCCTTGGCGAAGCAGTGCTTGATGAAGCGGCTAAACTGGGCGAAGAGCAACTGGCCCCACTTAACCGAGTAGGCGATCTGAAGGGTGCAACCCTTGCGGATGGTAATGTTCAGCAAACCGAGGGTTTTTCCGAGGCTTACCAGCAGTTTTGTGAGGGTGGCTGGCCATCTCTGGCGGGCAACCCGGAATTTGAAGGGCAGGGGTTGCCGTTATCACTGTCTGTTGCCGTGAATGAAATCTGGCAGTCTGCAAACCTTGGTTGGGCGCTTTGCCCGTTGCTGACTCAGGGCGCAATTGAAGCGATTGAAACCCATGGTAGCGAAGAGTTGCAGAATACCTACCTGCCTAAACTGATCAACGGTGAGTGGACAGGTACCATGAACCTGACTGAACCCGATGCCGGTACCGATCTGGCCGCTCTGAAAACCAGAGCCATTCCAGAAGGTGATCATTACCGTATCACCGGACAGAAAATCTTTATCACCTGGGGTGATCATCAGATGACAGACAATATTGTGCATCTGGTATTAGCCCGTTTACCGGATGCGCCAGCAGGCGTGAAGGGTATCTCTCTGTTTGTTGTGCCTAAGTTCATGCTGGATGCAGAGGGTAATGTCACTGACCAAAGAAACGATGTGTCCCCTGTTGCTCTGGAGCATAAGCTGGGTATTCACGGCAGCCCAACCTGTGTCATGAGTTTTGGCGATAACGGCGGTGCTGTGGGTTATCTGGTGGGTGCTGAGAACAATGGTCTCGCATGCATGTTTACCATGATGAACGATGCTCGTCAGGCAGTAGGTTTACAGGGTCTGGCAATATCCGAACGTGCCTATCAACACGCGCTGGCGTATGCCAAAGACCGTATTCAGGGAACACTTCGGGATGGTTCTCGCATCAGCATTATTAAACACCCGGATGTACGCCGTATGTTACTGCAGATGAAATCGGGTACACAGGCAATGCGCGCCCTGGCATATGTGGCGCGAGCAGAAGCTGATCGCGCTAAAAATGCTACGGATGAAGAGACAAAAGCTATTCACCATGCACGTACCGAACTCTACACCCCAATTGTAAAGGGCTGGATGACTGAACTGTCTCAGGAACTCACCTATCTTGCTGTGCAGGTTCACGGCGGTATGGGCTTTATTGAGGAAACAGGGGTTGCGCAGCATTACCGTGACGCACGTATCCTGACCATTTATGAGGGCACAACAGGCATTCAGGCACTGGATCTGATTGGCCGTAAGACGATTTCTGATAAAGGGGCAGCGCTTTCAGCCTTGCTGGAAGAGATTAAATCCGATCTGGATGGCATCAAATCCGAAGCCACGAGCTCTATTGTCAAAGCGGTATATTCGGCTCTGGATGATGCTGATATCGCACGTAAGTGGGTACTGGCGAACGGTGCCAAAGACCCTGCTGCGGCTGGCGCTGCCAGCGTGAACTTTATGATGTTACTGGGTTACCTGTGTGGTGGCTGGTTAATGGTGAAGTCCGCGGCCATTGCAGAAGGCAAGCTAGGGGCACCTGATGCAGATAAAGATTTCCTAGAGAGCAAAATCGTCTGTGCGCGTTTTTATGCTGAACAGTTATTACCAAGAACCGGTGCTCTTCTTAAGGCGATGCAGAGCGGTGGTGAAGCGGTAATGGCGCTTTCTGAAGATCAGTTTTAGCAATAACAGCATAAGTGAGGTTTACGATGAGTGAGATAACGCGCGAATCCATGGAGTTTGATGTTGTTATTGTGGGTGCAGGACCAGCGGGTTTATCCGCTGCCTGCCGACTGATGCAACAGGCAAACAAAGCAGAACAGGAATTGACTGTCTGCGTAGTTGAAAAAGGGTCTGAAGT
>JASBRM010000370.1 GCA_030149405.1 Neptuniibacter sp.
CTCGGAGTCATTCCAAGTAGGGTACTTGCTAACCAGATCACGACGATTGGTATAAAGAGGCTCACGGTGTAGAGGTACTTTATCCGGGAAGGTCCAGACAACCGCACGTGCTTTCGCATTACCAAATGGAGCACAGCCGTGTTTGATAGCAACACGCTGGATGCCACCAGACAAGTCAGTTTTCCAGTTCTTACCTTCAGCCAAAGCTTTTTCTTCAGCGGTCAGGTCGTTCCACCAACCCAGCTTCTTCAGTAGCTTGTCGCTGAACTCAGGGTAACCATTCTTGATATCAGAACCTTTAGAGAAGGAATCTTCAGCCAGCAGGTTTACACCATCACGTTCTACACCAAAGCGGGCACGGAAGGTCAAGCCACCTTCAGCAACCGGTTTGCTTGTGTCGTAAAGGATTGGTGTACCTGGGTGACCCTGCTCAGCAGTACCCCAGCATGGCCAAGGCATACCGTAGTATTCGTCACTCGCAGGACCACCTTCGCCTTTGAGTGTATCGAAGTTGAAAGTGTGCCAGTTCTGCTGATGAAGTTTCAGGCGCTCAGGGCTCTGACCGGTGTAACCGATAGTCCACATGCCTTTGTTAATTTCACGAGTGATATCTTCTATCACTGGTTGACCGTTTTTGATCTCAATATTCTTGAACAGCTGCTTGTCGAAGCCCAGCTTCTTAGCAAACAGGTACATGATCTCGTGGTCTGGTTTCGACTCAAACAGCGGTTCGATAACCTGATCACGCCATTGGATAGAACGGTTGGATGCTGTAACAGATCCGTAGGTTTCAAACTGAGTACAAGCTGGGATCAGATAGACACCATCTTTACGATCAGACATTACAGCAGCGTGAGTTGGGTAAGGGTCTACGATAACCAGAGTATCCAGTTTCTCGATCGCCTTCTTCATCTCAGGACCACGGGTTTGAGAGTTCACGGCGTGACCCCAGCAAACCATAACGCGCAGATTGTCTTTCTGATCCATCTGAGCTTTATCTTCAAGAACACCATCGATCCAGCGGGAAACCGGGATACCTTTGTTGTTCATTGGCTTAAGCTTGCGGTAAACATCCTGGTCGAATCGGCTGGAAACCCACTCGTGATCCAGGTCCCAAACTTTTGACCAGTGCTTCCAGGCACCATCAGACAGGCCGTAATAACCAGGTAGCGTGTGGGAAAGAATACCCAAGTCCGTCGCACCCTGTACGTTATCGTGGCCACGGAAAATGTTAGTACCACCACCGGAAGTACCCATGTTACCCAGAGCTAACATCAGGATGCAGTAAGCACGAGTGTTGTTGTTACCAGTAGTATGCTGCGTACCACCCATACACCAGATAACGGTGCCCGGACGGTTCTCAGCAAGCTCTTTAGCTGCACGACGCATTTGAGATTCTTTAACCCCAGTAACGTCTTCAACTTCCTGAGGTGTCCACTTTTTAACTTCTTCGCGGACTTCATCCATGCCGTATACACGCTGGCGGATAAACTCTTTATCTTCCCAGCCATTTTCAAAAATGTGCCACAGCAGACCCCAGATAAAGGCTACATCAGAACCCGGACGGATGCGGATGTATTCATTTGCGTGCGCAGCAGTACGTGTGAAACGCGGATCAACACAGATGATGTGTGCCTTGTTACGCTCTTTAGCGCGGAAAATGTGCTGCAGAGATACAGGGTGTGCTTCAGCAGGGTTAGAACCGATCAGGATAATCGACTTAGCAAAGTGGATATCGTTGAACGAGTTAGTCATCGCACCGTATCCCCAAGTGTTGGCAACACCGGCTACAGTCGTTGAGTGACAGATACGCGCTTGGTGGTCTACGTTGTTCGTACCCCACATAGCAGCGTATTTACGGAACAGGTAAGCCTGCTCGTTGCTAAATTTCGCAGAACCTAACCAGTACACCGAATCTGGGCCAGACTCCTGACGAACCTGCATCATTTTGTCGCCAACTTCGTTGATGGCTTCATCCCAGGAAAGTTTTTTCCATTTGCCATCAACAAGTTTCATTGGGTATTTCAGACGACGGTCACCATGACCGTGTTCACGCAATGCTGCACCTTTAGCACAGTGCGCACCAGCGTTGAATGGGTGGTCAAATGCAGGTTCCTGACCTGTCCAAACACCATTCTGAACTTCAGCGTAAACACCACAACCTACAGAACAGTGTGAACAGATAGTACGCTTCACATCAGTTGGAGCTCCTGAGCTCACACCTGCTGCTTCTGCTTGCTGCATCATGCCTGGCGACATCATGCCTGCGGTTGCGACACCACCGGCTGCAATACCTGAATTTTTCAGGAAGCGACGACGACTTAGCCCAAGTCCTGATGACTGAGAAGGAGCCGCTGGCTGATCGGATTTTTTCGTTAGTCTCATTTCCTCACCTCTTGCGGCAATCAGTTACGCAGTGTTTCGTAGAAGCTACGAACATGCTCAGTTTCTTTGTAACCGGAACCTTCCTGTTTCTCACCGGATTCAGCCGTAGTAACTTTTGCTTGAGCTGTGCCTGCTACGGCAACAGCTCCAGCAGCGGTACCTGCTAATCCCAGCTTCTTCAGAAAGCCACGGCGTCCTGTATCAGGCGTCTTGTGCTGGCTCATCATCTTTCTCCGCAATTTCATCGCTTAGGGTTAAGCGTCCTTATTGTTGTTGTCCGCCCTCACGTGCGGCAGGTGATAACTGGAGGAACCAGTTATCTTCCTGTTGCGTAAATGCTTGACCAAGCAGGCCTACAGCGGTGTAGAACACAGCATGCTCAGCATTTTGCAAATCTTTAAAAAACTTTTCTGCCCAGCTCTGGATATGTTTCTGCCAGAACTGATGTTGTATCTCGTAGCTACGACCACTCAGAATAAGCATGCTCATTACTTCACACAGAGCAGCAATGTGATCTTCCGGTTCTTTAACCTCTGGCTGGCGCTCAAAACCCAACAGTTCGAGGTCTTCACGCAAGATAACCAATGGTTTTTCCATCAGTGAGCCTGTCAGGTACCAGCAACCGAAAGGCATAAGCTCACCGCGACCTACACCAATAAAAAGGTTGTGGTGTTCGTCATCTAATTGCTCATGGGCGCTGTGGCTGGCATGCAGTGCCAGGCTGCTCCAGGCTCTTGCCATTGGAGAGTCTTCGTCCTGATCGGGTTGGATCTCTTTAAGCCAGGTAAGCAGGTCCGGTTGTGGCGGCTGGCGCAGTAGTGTCGCCAGCAGTGCATAAATATCTGCACGTAGTTCATCCGTTTCCTGAAGGGCTGGAGCGGCGTTAATCATGTTCATAGTGTTTTGCTCCATTACAGTTCCAGTTGTTTTTCAGGATGTGCTGTGAGGTCGGTATAAATGTCTTGTACTCGACAGTCTTCACACATTTTCAGGCGGTTGATCGCAGGGCCTTCAAATAAACGATGACCGCTTAATTTCTCGATCATTTTTTCAACCGTACTTCTTGGAGCAAAAGGTTTTCCACAACTGATACATTCAAAAGGTGCTTCAGAATGGATCTCAACAGAAACCGAACGCTGTTCAGTAAGAAGAAGCCGAGGCGTATAAGAGATGACCTTCTCTGGGCAGGCTGATTCACATAACCCACACTGAACACAGTTCTGCTCAAGGAAATTTAGGGCCGGCTTTTCCCCACCATCAGTCAGGGCTTGGGTGGGACAAACTGCTACGCAGGACATACACAACGTGCAATCGTTTTGACTTAAGGTGACCTGACCGAAAGGGGAACCCGCCGGCAGGGCGAGGTAATTTGGGTGTTGCTGTTCGCTGTTAGCAGCCAGGTGGTCAATAGCCTTAAACAAAACTTCACGCTTGTTGCTGCTGTTAACCGTTGCCATTGGCTGAGTTACCAGAGGTTCGGCTTCATCTGCAATTGCTGTTAGTTGCTCAGCATTAACCCGTTGTAATGAAGAGGAGCGCAATGCTAAACCGGAAAGAATTTGCTGAGTAAGCTTTATCTCTTTGTTTAACAGTACAGAGATGGATTCTGGTAGATGGTTTTCTGTAAATAAAATAACTTGCGATGCACCGGATGCAAAGCAGGTAAGCCAGGTTTCCTGACCGGCCGCTGCAACTTCTTCTAATTGGACAGGGATTATGTGTCCTGGTAAATCTTGTGGTACTGGCTGCTCTTTATCATGGAACAAAACAACCGGATTACTGCCATTCTGGGTGCGATATTCTTCCAGAGTGCGTTGTAAATACTCGTGTAAACGCATGGGTTGTGGCAGTGCATAACTGATTGCCCCGGTCGGACATGCCGTCGCACAACCACCTGCACCATGACACATATGAGGGTTAATACTCACCTCAATATTATCGCTGCTAATCGCATCAGCAGGGCAAACATCTAAACATCTTGTGCATCCGGTAAGACCGCGATTACTGTGCGCACAGATGTCGTTGTTGATTTGGAAATAACGTGGTTTCTCAAACTCGCCAATATAATCCGGCAATTCTTCCAGAACATTAGCCAGCTCGGGGCTGTTTGGATCAACGTGGAAGTAACCGGCAGGAGCAAGCTCTGTTTGGAAAAGGTCATCGCTGCCAAGGTTCAGGATGAGATCGAAGAAAGGGCGGTTTTGTGCAATTTTTGAGAATTCACCCGTTTCACCATTTTGCTCAATCGTGACCTGAAATTGGCCCAGAAAACCTTTAACCGATTTGATAGTGGCTTGGTAGATTGTTTTGTCTTGCGCAGCCGCAAGCGCTTTCTCAAGATGATCTTCATCCATGTTCTGGATGGAATCGGTAACCAGCAGGGTTACACTCGGTAATGACGGCAGCTTTTCTGCAGCTAAACGGATCATATCTTCAGAACCTGTAATCAATAGATGACCATAGGTGCTAAAGCTCACCGTTGCCGGCGCCAGATTAATAGGCGGCGACACGCTTTTAAGCGCCGTATCACGGGCGATAATGTTCCTGTTGTTATTATTCATTCTCTACCTCACTCAACAACACAGGACTCAAGTCTTTACTGAATTCTCTGTGCTGTGCCAGCCTGCCCCCTTCAAACAGACTGTTGCTCGTTTATTTATAAAGCAAAGGGGGAACCATAAATGGCGAAATAAAAGCGACGACTAATAGGGATAGATCGTATGCTTTGTGCTCTTTTGAATTTTGCTTGGGACAATTTGTCTGGGTGTGCGGTGTTGATGTGTCAAATCGATACTTCAGCCATCAAGGTCCGCATCACCAAGGTCGTCCTCATCAACCTCCTGATCTTCCTCGGTAAACTGAACTTGCCTCTCATCAGCCTCAATTACCGATTCTTTCTCAGACTCCTCGCTTCCCTCATCAGCAAGCTGCTCTTTGAAATCTTCTTTCTGCTCCTCCACCCAATTCCGCAATTTGGACGCCACTGCTTCTGTTAGCTCAGGCATTTTGCTGAAGTCTTCGTCGTAATCATTTAAACCATCACGCAGATTGAACTCAGGTAAACGGAAGAGTTTTTGTAACGCGAGGTTTCTCAGTTCCTCGCTAACCCCGGATGAAAAGAACTGACTGAAATCAGAGGTTTCATTCAGTGTTTCAACATCAGGCATATCTTCATCAGTGAGAACTGTTGCTTCCGGTTCATCCTGAGTGGATAACGTCGTTTCATCGGGCTCAATGGTCGTTGGTTCTGATTCAACTGGCTCCGGGTTATTCTGTTGTTCCGCTTTGCGCTGCGCCCATCGGGATAGAAAAGATGTTTTATCTTCCACTGCTGCGCCCCTTGCCACGTTTTTTCTTTTTCTTACCTTCATCAATTAACTCGCCGTGAATACCTAGGTAGGTATCAATCCAGCACTGAATTGCTGGAGGCATTAGAGTTTCAAGAAGCTGGTGTTCGCCATCCATATATGAAGCAGCGTCATCCTGGCTGGCAGTAATATGAACGGGGGAATAGTCACCGCTGGCTTCGTCTTGATTACAAAGAACGAATAAATGCGGAGATTCGGAATTCAAGTTGAAGCGATACGCAGTACGTTCATCCTTGTGCAACTCAAGGGTCAGATTATGACCTTCATCGCTTGATTGATCGGGTAACAGGGCGGAGATCTTCCAGCGATCTGTGTCCCAGCCATTAACGTTTACCGTTTCTGAATGCAGGCACACTTGTAAGGGCCAATGTTCAGTATTTTTTTCGTTCATCATTTTTAGCCTTAAAGTTTTGGCTGTTTATTATTCTGAAACGGAGGCTTTGCAAAGCTTAGGCCACTGCCCGAAATACGGTATCTCTGGGCAAGGTCTAAAGCGGCGTAGGGCCAAAAGTATTCAGTTGGCCTGCGTAAATGGGACATTTTGTCCCTGCTGCCTATGGGGGATATTCACTTAATGTTGGATTTAGTAAGACTTGAGTTGTCTGGAACAGTATTTGCTGAAAGCTCAGTATCAGATTGCGAGTAAGGTGCTCTATGAATACTGCCAACCAAGAACTGACGCTCAGTAAAGCTGCTGCTGAGCTTACAGAAACCGTTCAGGTGCTAGATGAACGTGGGGAACCGAGGGAGTTGCAGATTGCCTGTGAGCGTCCGCTAACGATCTATCTGAATAAAAGAGAGATAGTGACGTTGATGACGCTTGGGGGTGACCCGGAAGCTTTGGTCTTGGGATACCTACGGAATCAGGGTTTTATTAATTCCATGGATGATCTCGTGGCTATTCAGGTTGATTGGGAGGTTGAGGCGGCAGCTGTAGTAACGCGTGAGCAACCTCAGGATCTTGAAGAAAAACTTCAGCAGCGCACAGTGACGACCGGCTGTGGACAAGGAACAATGTTCGGTAACCTTATGGATAAGCTAGAGGAAGTATCTTTACCCGATGTCGAGATTCAGCAAAGTATGGTGTATGCCCTGTTGGATAATCTGAATCTTCACAACGAAACCTATAAAAATGCTGGCGCAGTACACGGTTGTGCTATCTGCGAAGGCAGTGAAGTGGTGGCTTTTGTTGAGGATGTTGGCAGGCATAATGCGGTGGATACGTTGGCAGGGCGTATGTGGCTGGATGGCATCACTGATGAAAACAAGATTTTTTATACCACCGGGCGACTGACATCAGAGATGGTGATCAAAGTGGCCCAAATGGGGATTCCGGTTTTGCTGTCGCGTTCTGGAGTAACTCAAATGGGCTTGGCTCTGGCCAAAGAGTTGGGGATTACTATGTTGGCCCGTGCAAAAGGTAAGCATTTCTTGCAGTTCAGCGGCGGTGAATCGTTACTGAGAGATGCTATTCCGGAAGTAAAATATGAGCGCAGTGTAAAAAAAGGCAGGAGGAATGAGGCGTGAGTGATTTCAATAATGCCTTTCTGAATGTCAGGCAGCTTTCAGAGTATCTGCACCTGAATGAGAAAAAGGTGTATGCGATGGCTGCGGAAGGGGAAATTCCCGCAACAAAGCTTACCGGTAAGTGGCTGTTCCCCAAGTCACTGGTAGACCGTTGGTTGTTGGAAAGCTGTCATGGTGGAATTATGGCTGATCGGCTTTTGCTGGCTGGCAGTGATGACCCTTTATTGCAGGCGGCTGCAAACAGGTTAACTCAAAAGCTTAAAACCAAGGCATTGTTCAGCTACACGGTAACCGGGACAAAACTTGGGTTGGACTTGCTGGGGCAGGGGCATGCAGATGCCTGTGCAATTCACTGGGGCAGGGCGGAGGAAAGTGAAGTCAGACATCCGGCTTTGCTGCAACGTTATTCTCAGTGTAAGCACTGGGTGCTGGTACATCTTTTTTGCCGTAGTCAGGGGTTAATTGTACGTGGGGCGGATCAAATGCGTTTTGAAACCACGGCAGATGCGCTTGAGTGTAGCACCCGCTGGGTTGTCCGTCAGGAAGGTGCAGGCTCACAACGTTTTCTTAATGAATGGTTAGCAGGCCAGGCGGTACCATTTGATAGCCTCACAGTAGGTCATACAGCATTCTCTGAACGCGAAGTAGCCTCTCTGATTGCCAAAGGGGAAGCGGATATCGGTCCGGGGACACTCAGCGCGGCGCGGGAGTTTGGTCTGGGGTTCATTTCAGTTTGTAATGAAAGCTTTGACTTGGTTGTTCCAAGAAATGTTTATTTCAGGAATCTGTTACAGCAGCTCTTTGAGTTCCTGCAAAGTGTAGAGGGTATCGAACTGGCAAGCCGGCTTCAGGGCTATGATCTGACCCATTGCGGCAGATTGGTCTGGAGCTCTGAGTCAGAATAGTTTGCTTAACTTAGTTCTTCAGCTTGGTTGCTTACCGCTCGACGGTTAACTCGTTCTGCGGCAGCCAAGCCTTCAAGAATGCCTACTTCACTGCTACCACTTGAAAGGTCAGCCTCTTGCAATAAATACACGGTGAATTGCGTGCCTTTGCCTTCCTCTGATTGCACTTTAATATCACCACCATGGCGACGAATAATGCTGTAACTAACAGAAAGACCAAGACCTGTGCCGCTTTTCTTCGTGGTGAAGAATGGATCGAAGATCTTCTCTAAATGCTCCCGGGTAATCCCTTTGCCCTCATCAATTACGCTGATGGTTGCGCCTTTGAGGTTTCCATCTTCAAACCAATCGGCCGTTTTAATTTCAACTTGTCCGGGACCTTCTAGTGCATGGGAGGCGTTAAGAATCAGATTAACTAATACTTGTTGAACCTGTTGATAATTCACCTCTACTAACGATGTGGCTTCATAGCTTTTCTTAATGGTGACTTTTTGCTGCTCAAGGGCATGAGACACGAGCAGCAAGGTATCATCTATGATCTGGTTCACCAGATGGTGCTCATAGCTTTCAATGTAATGACCGGGGCGACTGTATTGCAGCAGGTTGTTGATCAATGAACGAATACGGTAAACCTGTTGAATGACCATATCCACTTCTCCGCGAGCTGGCTCTACTGCATCGCCCAGCTCAGCAACCAGCAAGTCCATATTGCCCAGAATGACGGCGGCTGGGTTATTAATCTCATGAGCGATACCGGCAGTGAGCTCACCTAAGACAGCCAGTTTTTCTTTATCAAGCAGTTGTTGTCGAGTGTTTTTTAGCAGGCGAATATGTTCTTTAAGCGCTTCGGTACGACGACGAAGTGAGCGTGTCCTTTGGTCTACAACAGCTTCAAGTTGATCGTTAGCCAGGCGGATTTGCTGCTCTCGTTGCTCCAGCAGGTTCAGCATAACATCGAACTGCTTTGCCAAGTCAACCAGTTCATCAGAGCTATCTAGCTTACCTATACGAGGATGCATTGAGCCTTCATGAACAGAGGTTACGACGGAATGAATCTTGTTTAGTGGCTTCAACAGCAGGCGTGTGTGATTGGTTACAACCACTGCGGAAACCAGCATGATGAGTAAAATCAGGGTTCCTGACTCAATAAGGGTTTTGTAATAAATCTGAGAGAATGGAGCTTCGGTGAAACCTGCGTAGATCATTCCAATTTTTTTATTATTGAAGTCCAGCAAAGGCTTATAGGCAGAGATATACCAATCGTTTACTACGAAGGCCCTGTCGATCCAGGTTTCCCCTTGTAACAATACCCGTTTGCGAACTTCAGCCGATACTCGTGTGCCGATGGCACGTTCTTTCAAGCTTAGGTCACGTTTTCCCTGGGTTATGCTGGAAACATCCTGAGGCACGTTGGTACTGATTCGCACATCGTCCATAAAGAGAGTCACAGTACCAATGCCGCCTTCGGGGAGGCTGCCTTTGCCGTATACCAGATCACGAATACGGTCTACGGCAGTGGTTGTATTATTAAGGATAATGCCAGAGTCAAGAACACCGATCAGTTCGCCAAAATCATCTGTTACAGGAACTAGTGCTCTCAGCACCATGGCTCTTTCTTCCACGATTCTATCAGTCGGAACGGCCCTGGGAGTGTCAATCAGGTTGATTTTAGCGCGTTCAGCCAGACCAAAATTGATGCTGTTTAACTCTTCAGCATTCAGTATTGAAATGCCGTTTAGGTATTCTTTATCAAGAAGCCGAGGAATCAACGTGTTGAAATTGGGTTCGTTAAGAGAGGTTAGATCTTCTGTTTCTATATACCTTAAGAAATCCAGAGAACGACTGCGCTTTACTTCGAGGAGTTGAACGATTAGCTCGCGGTTGTCACCTAGTTGTAAGTTAGTACGGAACTCAAAACCGTTGGCAAGCTGTTCCAGAGTGTCAATCTGTTCCTGCTGCATGAATTTAAGAGTACCGTTGGCTACGGATAGATCTGCGCTTACCTTCATGTACAACTGACGGTCGGTGTAACTGGATGTCCAATATGCGGACATAACCGCAAAGCCTAAGGCTGTTAAGGCCAGAGGCAGAAGTGTGAGAAGAAGTAACTTATGCCTTAGGGTGTTTTTAAGCCCAAAACTAAAACTCATGCGGTCTGCTCGCACACATCCTGATCATCTAATGAGGCCCAGACGGCAAGTTTTCGATCCAAAGTTTTCCTGGATACTCCGAGTTCCCTTGCTGCAGAAGACTTGTTGCCGTGGTGTTGATCCAAAGTAAGCAAAATGTGATGTTTTTCCACTTCCTCAAGAGACCATCCGCTGAAGTTGTTACAAGGTTTGCAGTCCTCTTCTTGCTCCCTGAAGTAGTCTGCTGGAAGTTTTCCAAGAAGGATGCAACGTTCTATCAGGTTCTTAAGTTCCCGTATGTTGCCTGGCCAGCTATAGGACTGCATGGCCTTGAGGTCATCATGATTAAATGGAATGGTTGGCAGACCTAATTCACGTGAGAGCTTTGATGAAAAATGATGAATGAGATCTGGCAGGTCTTCTCGTCTGTCGCGCAGAGGTGGCAGGGTGATGCTCAATACGTTTAAACGATAATAAAGATCTTCCCGGAAGCGATTATTCGCCACTTCATCTTTCAGGTGGCGGTTAGTTGCTGCAATGATTCTTACATCTACGCTGGTTTCCTGTTCGCTACCTACCGGACGAACGGCTTTTTGTTCTAACGCTCTTAACAGTTTTGCCTGCATCAGCAGGGGCATTTCACCGATCTCATCAAGGAAAAGCGTGCCTCCGCTGGCAAAGTTAAACAGGCCATCGCGGGCTTTATTAGCGCCGGTGAAAGCGCCTTTGGTATGTCCAAACAGTTCCGCTTCCAGTAGATCGGGTGAGATAGCTCCACAATTAAGCGGTACAAAAGCCCCTGATCTGCCACTTAGTTGGTGCAGCATTCTGGCGGCCAGTTCTTTACCCGTTCCTGATTCACCTTCAATCAAAACGGCTGAAGGGGTTTTGGCCACACGGTAAATTACATCATGTACCTGTTGGATCGAGGGGCTGCTTCCAATCATATCCGTAGTCGGGAATGCATTTTCGACTTCCCGCCTGAGTACAAAATTGGAACGTGTCATAGCACGTCTTTCCAGGCAGCGATCTACCGCATTCATCATCTGTTCTAGTCGGAATGGCTTCAATATGAAATCAGAAGCGCCGGCTCGTAGAGCCTTGATTGCAGTTTCTAGATCCGCGTAGGCAGTCATGAAGATAATATCGCTGCTACGTTGGCTATCCTCAATGGCTTCATGCCATTCCATACCAGAGCGGCCCGGAAGTTTGATATCAACGATCAACAGGTCAAAATGACATCGCTTACGTAATTCTTCTGCTTCTTCGACGCTACTTGCAACCTCCACTAGGGCAAAACGTTTGACAAGCGCTTTGTGAAGAAAGCTACGCATTCCCATCTCGTCATCAACAATCAATACGGAAACGGCTGGTAAAACAGGTGAGCTATTCGTGTCCATTAGCTATCAATCTCACAAAATTACATTAAGCGAAACATAGATTGTAGTTGATTAAGCTTGATGGACAAATTGTCTCACTCTTAATCATTAGAGGACATTATGACTCAAAATAGACCTTGATTCCGATAAGACTATTGTCCCGTTTTGAACCGTTTTTTGCGATTTTGGAGTATTTGGCAAGTATTTCGATTTTAATTCCATAGGTTTTATGCAGTTTATCCTGTTCGCATTGGGTCAAATTGGCTAGTAAGGTTTTGTTTGGCATTTAATTTGCTCAATCGTCAGAAGCGAAGCTATTACCCCAACCAAGAAGGAAGGTTGAGGTATCAATTAACAATAAAAATTACATGAAAGGACCTATCCATGAAAAACTGGCTCTCTGCAGTTGTCACTATTTCCGCACTGACTATGAGCTCTCTATCGGCTGTGGCTGAAGAGCAGATTATTCGATTGGCAACTACGACCAGTACCTACAATTCAGGGCTATTAGATAGCCTGCTTCCAGTTTTTGAAAAACAGTATGACGCCAAAGTGCATGTGATTGCCGTCGGTACAGGCAAAGCATTGCGCATGGGACAGGCAGGTGATGTAGATGTTGTTATGACACACGCTCCAAAAGCCGAGAAAGCGTTTGTTGAAGCGGGTTATGGTGTTCAGCCACGCAGTGTAATGTATAACGATTTCGTTATTGTTGGCCCAGAGCAGGATCCTGCGGGTGTTAAAGGCTCAAACAATGTAGCAGATGCCCTGCAGAAAATAGCGGCTAAAAACTCAGAGTTTATCTCCCGTGGCGATGACTCCGGTACCCATAAAAAAGAACTGTCCCTTTGGTCTGTTACTGAATCTGGCAACACCTTCGCAAATTACAAAGAAGTGGGTCAGGGCATGGGTAAAG
>JASBRM010000008.1 GCA_030149405.1 Neptuniibacter sp.
AGTATCAAAATCTGGCTCGCCAGCACCCAGGCCAATAATGTTCTTACCTGCCGCGCGTAGCTCAGCTGCACGGTTAGTTACCGCCAGCGTTGGAGAAGGTTTGATGTTGTTTACGCGGTTTGAAAGTTGAACGTTCAAGCCTAAGTTCCTCAATAAATAATCTAAAAGTTAGATACCGACATTGTCTTAATCAGGAGCCCTGAATTTGGAAAGAATCAGAGTCCAATGGAAAACCCGCTAATAATACAGCAAAGGATTCTCCGCATGAATCCTGTAGAGGCCAAAAAACACCGATTTTGGTCAATATATTGCTCAAAAGTTTCCTTTAGTGAACTTTGTTAAGTGTGGATTTTCTTAAATCAGCATGCTGAATAAAAAAACGCAGGCGGGATATAATGCCCAGTTCACCCATCGGATTGTCATAGTGTAAGTCATGAAAGAGCGTTTTAAAGTCCATTCCAGTTTCCAGCCAGCAGGTGATCAGCCGACAGCAATTTCAGGGCTTGTTGATGGTATTGAATCAGGGTTGGCATCACAGACCCTATTAGGTGTGACTGGTTCAGGTAAGACCTTTACCGTGGCGAATGTCATCGCTCAGGTGCAGCGTCCAACCATCATTATGGCGCACAACAAGACACTTGCCGCCCAGCTTTATGGAGAGTTCAAGGAGTTTTTTCCGGATAACGCTGTAGAGTATTTTGTATCCTACTATGACTATTACCAGCCAGAAGCCTACGTTCCATCATCTGATACCTTCATCGAGAAAGATGCTTCCATAAACGATCACATCGAACAGATGCGTTTATCGGCCACAAAGGCTTTGTTGGAGCGGGAAGATGCCATTATTGTTGCAACCGTTTCGGCAATCTACGGATTGGGTGATCCTAAATCCTATCTTGGAATGATGTTGCACCTGGATCGGGGCGATATGATTGATCAGCGAGCCATTCTCCGCCGCTTGGCAGAACTGCAGTACACCCGTAATGATGTTGAATTACATCGAGGGACGTACCGGGTACGTGGTGATGTGATTGATATCTTTCCTGCTGACTCTGAAAAAGAAGCGATCCGTATTGAGTTGTTCGATGAAGAGATTGAAGAGATCAGTTATTTCGACCCATTAACGGGTGAAGTTCTGAAGCGTGTCCCAAGAGCGAGTATCTTTCCTAAAAGCCACTATGTGACTCCACGCGAAACACTTTTAGGGGCGGTGGAGAAAATCAAGGATGAGCTTCGTGACCGACTGAAACAGCTCCGTGAAAATAATAAACTGGTCGAGGCACAGCGCCTGGAACAACGCACTCTCTATGATATGGAGATGATCATGGAGTTAGGTTATTGCTCAGGCATTGAAAACTACTCCCGTTATCTGTCGGGTCGCGAACCCGGTGCAGCGCCTCCAACCTTGTTCGATTATCTGCCAGACAATGCTCTGCTGGTGATTGATGAATCCCATGTAACCGTGCCACAGATTGGTGCCATGTACAGAGGAGACCGCTCGCGTAAGGAAACTCTGGTGGAATATGGCTTTAGATTGCCTTCTGCTCTTGATAACCGGCCAATGAAATTTGAAGAGTGGGAGAGGGAATCCCCACAGATGATTTTCGTATCCGCCACACCCAGTAAATACGAAGCTGAGAACCAACAACAGGTGGTGGAGCAGGTCGTAAGGCCCACTGGGTTGGTTGATCCGGTGGTTGAAGTCCGCCCGGCTACGACTCAGGTGGATGATCTGCTTTCTGAAATTAATAAAGTCGTTGCCAACAAAGAGCGCGTCGTTGTCACTGTACTGACTAAACGAATGGCGGAAGATCTCACAGAATATCTGGATGAGCACGGAGTTCGTGTGCGCTATCTCCACTCAGATATAGATACAGTGGAAAGGGTTGAGATTATTCGTGATCTGCGTATCGGTGAGTTTGATGTGCTGGTCGGGATTAACCTGCTTCGAGAAGGTATTGATATGCCCGAAGTCTCGCTTGTTGCGATTCTCGATGCGGATAAAGAAGGCTTTCTGCGCTCTGAAACTTCTATGATTCAGACCATTGGCCGTGCAGCCCGGAATGTTAACGGTAAAGCGATTTTGTACGCGGATCGCATCACCGGATCTATGCAGCGGGCGATGGATGAAACAGAGCGGCGTCGTGAAAAACAGATCGCCTTCAATGAAGAACATGGTATTCAGCCAAAAGGTATCAGCAAATCTGTGGCCGATATTATGGAAGGTGCGACAACTGTACCAGGACGCAAAGCCAGCCGAACCGCCAAGAAAGTTGCCGAGCAGGCGGGAGATTATCAGGTGGATCCTGCTGATATGTCGCCTAAGGATCTTTCCAAAGCGATGACTAAACTGGAAGATAAAATGTATGAAGCGGCTAAAAATCTTGAGTTTGAACTGGCGGCTAAATACAGAGACGAGTTGAACAATCTGAAACAGCATACGTTTGTGAACTAAACTCCATAGGTGTCTGAGGATTAGGGAGATTAGATGTTTAAATCGATAGCAGTGGTTTTGTTAATGTTCTCACTCTCAGTGAGTGCGGAAGTCCCTGATAAGGTTGGCATGGTTATATTAAGCCTGGGCAAGAACTTTGCTCAACAACCTAATACCTCTTCGCGGGCATTAAAACGTAAGTCCGAAATCTTTAATCAGGATACAGTTACGACCGGTGCTGAAGGGCGTTTACAGTTGCGATTCACCGATGGTTCGCGTCTTGCCATAGGTAAAAACTCCGAGTTTCTGATTGATAAATTCCAATACTCGGAAAACAAACCCGAAAATGGAAAATCAGTTTACAAACTTCTGAAGGGAAGTCTGAGGACTATAACCGGAGCAATCAGTAAAGCTGACCCTGCAAATTACGAGCTGCAAACTCCAATCGCGACGATTGGTGTCAGAGGAACTGACTTCATAGTGGCTTTGTGTGACCAGAAATGCGCAAGGGACGGTCAGGTTGAACAAGGTCTTTATGGATATGTGATTGAAGGTGAAATTGTAATTACTGACAAGGACATGGCTACAAATAGCGTAGTTGAAGGTCACTATTTTAATCTAAACCTTTCTAGCCAGATTAAGATATCTAAACAGCCCCTCTCAGCATTTGAATTCATGCAGGGTTTAAATCAGGAAAATATGATCAAGCAGGAAATAGAACC
>JASBRM010000031.1 GCA_030149405.1 Neptuniibacter sp.
CTCATGTTTTTTCGGGAACACCAGATCCTGTGCTTGATCAGGATCTAAATAAGATTAAATTTACTGGCACCCCATGGAGTCTAAGACCGCCGTCTGAAAATAAAATCTTCCTATCCCAGGAACGTGAAGACGCAAATTCTCGCCTGGGCCGTTTTTACGCACTCGGTATTGATGCATACCGAATACATCCTTACCTGAAACAGCTCAGCGCTATTCCGGGAACAGAAATATCAGGCGAAACCGGCACACTTTCTTTAAATCAAACCGGCCAGGTCAAACGAACGCTTGTCTGGGCTCGCTATAAAGACGGTACCCCACTAATTATCGAAGAATAATATGGACAGACAAAAGATCGGCATGGATGCCGAACGCAATGCCGAAACTTTTTTAAAAAAATCCGGCCTCAAATTAATAATCAGGAACTTTCGCAGTCGATTTGGTGAAATCGACCTTGTGATGCTCGATAAATGCACTCTGGTGTTTGTTGAGGTTCGATGCAGGAGCTCGCGAAACTATGGTGGCGCAGCCGTCTCTGTAACCCGACAGAAACAATTACGTATAATAAAAACAGCACAATGGTTTCTGGCGCAAAACAATAAATACCATAAGCATGACTGCAGATTTGACATCATCGCCTTTGAAGATGATGCAGCACAGCAAAAACCTCTATGGTATAAAGGGGCCTTTGAAGGTCCCGGTTAAAGTATAAATAAGGTAGACATGGAACTCGAAGATCGCATCATTCAGCAATTGCATAACTCAATGGAAGTTAATGCGGTTACGATTGAGCAATACACCCCACTCATCGCACATGCAGGTGAACTTCTTCTCCATTGCCTTGTCAGTGAAAGCAAGATTATCTGCTGCGGAAATGGCGCCTCATCGTCCTTAGGGCAGTATTTCACCACCACAATGATGAACCGTTTCAAGAATGAAAGACCCGGTTTACCAGCAATCAACCTAAACAGTGACGGTTCCACGCTAAGCGCCATCTGCGAGGACAGCAATTTCGTTGACGCTATGGCAAAACAGATACACGCTCTTGGTCAACCCGGGGACATATTACTGATTATGACTCCGCATGGTCGCTCAAGCAGCTTAATTCAGGCCATGCAGGCAGCGCACAATCGTGACATGTCAGTCATTGTGTTAAATGGTGGTGATGGTGGTGACATAACAGCCCTACTGAGCCCTGACGAAATTGAAATATGCATACCCAGTGATGACTACAACTTAGTTCATCATGCCCAATTTCTGGTATTGACCGCTTTAAGCGATCTAATTGATTATCAACTTTTTGGAAGTGATACCCAATGAACAAAGGAAAAATCTTAGCCCTTCTTGCAGCAATAGGCCTTTCAGTTACTCTCAGCGGCTGCTCTGATGTCATTAGCGCAGGTCGCGAAGAACCAATACAGGAAAACCCTGGCAACCGAACTGTTGGCTCTTACATTGATGACGAGGTCATTGAAACGCTTGCTCTGGTGAATCTGAATAAGGGTTCTGGAGAGATGAGTTCAAGCAACATCAGCGTAACCAGCTACAATGGCTTAGTATTACTGACAGGGCAGGCTCCCAGCGAGACAGCTAGACTGGAAGCTGAACAAATCGTTAGCCAGATTAGAAAAGTCCGAAAAATTCATAATGAAATCAAGATATCTGGCGTATCTTCAGCTCTTGCCAGATCTAACGACCTTTGGATCACCACAAAGGTAAAAGCACAACTTCTCACTAACAAAGATATTGATGGATCACGCATCAAGGTTGTGACTGACAGCAGTATCGTTTATCTGATGGGCCTTGTGAGTGCACAGGAAGCTGACAATGCCATCAACATCGTTCGCGGAATTGCCGGTGTAGAAAAGATCGTAAAAGTGTTCGAATACGTCAATATATAAATGAGTGAAGCACTCTGGAAACAGAGTGCTACTTTACCACTTTCAGTGAAGGCCCCTTACGTTTAGGCTTAGCATCTGATTCAGCCAAACTGACATCTTCACTATCCTTAACCACTTCTGTTAGCTCATCCCGTAAATAGAACTCCGCACCCGGCTCCGTTCCGAACCCCATCCCTTGGCCATTTTCTCGAGCATAGATCGCCATGATTGCCCTCATTGGCACATATACATCCATTGGCTGACCGGAAAAACGGGCATTAAACGAGACAGCCTCATCATCCATAAAGAAATTTCGCACTGCTGAAGGGTTAACATTGAGCACGATCTGCCCTTCATCAACAAACTGCAAAGGAACAGTTACATTATCTTCTTCAGCATTCACAACTAAATGCGGCGTTAAGTCATTATCCAGTAACCATTCATACAACGCCTTAAGGATATAGGGGCGACTCGGTTTCATATCTCACCAAAAATTCCGAACATAAAAAAAGGGATGATAAATCATCATCCCTTTTTAACAAACAAGCTTAATGCTTAATCGCGCATCTCTCTTTCTGCTTCAGACAAACTCACCTGGAAAGACTCACGCTCAAACAGGCGCTCCATGTACTTAACCAAAGGTTTGCACTGATCTTCTGGCAACTCAATCCCCAGAAGTGGCAGGCGCCATAGAAGTGGTGCCAGGCAGCAATCAACCAATGTGAATTCTTCACTCATGAAGAAAGGCTTTTCTTCAAAGATCGGAGAGATAGTCACTAAACTATCACGCAATTCTTTACGGTTCACTTCAGCAGTATCTTCATCGTCAGCCATAGCAGCAGCGATGATGTTATCTGCTAAATCACACCAGTCGCGCTGAATACGATACATATACAAGCGACTTTCCGCACGAGCTACCGGATAAACAGGCAGCAATGGAGGATGAGGGAAACGCTCGTCAAGGTATTCCATCATCACATTTGGCTCATACAGAACCAGATCGCGATCCAGCAAAGTTGGTAAGCTGTTATAAGGATTCACTGACGTAAGATCTTCTGGAAGATCATTCTCATCACAATCATGAATCTCAACAGCAACACCTTTTTCCGCCAGCACGATTCGAACTCGATGGCTATATTGATCTTCGCCATTTGAGTAGAAGGACATGGAAGAACGTTTTGCCACAACACCCATTAACATTACCCCTTATCAGAAACAGATACGCGGCCCCTGAAAAGGAGCCGCGTCAAGAACTCTGCGATTATATCACAAAGATATTAGTGTACGTCTTTCCAGTACTCTTTCTTCAGTGCATATGCCAGGAAGAAGAA
>JASBRM010000047.1 GCA_030149405.1 Neptuniibacter sp.
CCAGATACCACATAACAGTATTCATCCGGGAAATACGGATACACAAGGTTTTCTCCAGAAGTCATCTCCCAGCTTTTTGAAGAGGCTGCACAATCAGAAAGCACAAAAGAACCCAAAGCACCAGAATCAAAGCGCAGGTTAATGACAGCAGTATCTTCCACCTCAGCCTGCCGCACGTTCGTGGAAGAGATCACCTGTACCGATTCGATCTCCCCTAGCAACGCCCGAAGGTTACTGATTTCGTGAATCATATTCAGTAGGATAGGGCCTCCACCTGGCTGACTTCTCCAGGGCCCCTGAGCAAAGTAACTTTGCGGTTTAAAGAATTGAGCACTTCCCTGTACCGTCACTATCTGACCTATAATCCCACTTTCCAGCAGTTCGACCGATCTCCTGATAATAGAACCATGTGATCGATGATGACCAACCATTGCTCGATCTTGAAAATCGGCTTTATTCACTATATCCAGTAAGTTGCGACCCTCCATTTGAGTTGTTGCTAATGGCTTTTCCAACAAAAACGGAATGGTGTATTCAACACAGATTTCGGCTTGGTCTGCATGAAACTGATTGGGACTCGCTATAATCACCCCTGAAGGTTTTACCTGCTCAATACACTTTCTGAGATCAGAGAAAAAAGGCACGCCCTGTTCTTCAGCGTATTGCTTATTTTTATCTGAATCAGGTGCAACAATGCCCGCTAAACAAGCAGCACTTGTAGAAGCCAGGAGCTCTATATGTTGGCGGCCCATCAAGCCTGGACCTACGACAACCACCTTTAGCATTGAATCGATACCACTCATTCCCACCCGCGGGGCAACAAACTAACGTTTAATAACGATCAGTGAACCTCTGTTATTGAGTACAGCACACTTGCTCTTCAGATCTGATAGCTTCCAGATTAAAGCGCAAACGATCACATATATAAGTTATATCGGCAGGAGTCAGCTCAGGATAAAGGGGAAGACATAAAACACGCTTATTAAAGCGCTGGGAGTTTGGCAGAACTTTGTGGGAACCCTCGAACAGTTCCGTAGTAGATTGCAGGGAATCGAAATAGTTTCTGGTTTCAATACCATCATTAAGCATACTTGCCTGGAGCAATTCTCTTTCTTTGGCACTGGCAAGCACAATAGGCATATAACTGGGCGAACAGATATCCGTTCCTTCTTGAATAACGGTTGTAGTGATATCCGTTTGATCCAGTATTGATCGATACTGATCTGCGATAGCACAACGCTTTTCAATAATTGAATCCAACTCTTCCAACACTACTAAGCCTACTGCAGCATGCAGCTCACTCATTTTGGCGTTGATGCCTATCTCTTCAATTTCATTTTTCTTATTGAAACCAAAGTTAATCATCTTCTGGGCACGAGCAAGATCATCTGCATTGGCAAAAACCACACCCCCACCTTCAATGGTATGAAACAACTTAGTTGCATGAAAACTGACAGTTGAAGCGTCGCCAAGACTCAGTATGTTTTTTCCCTGGAACCTAGTTGCAAACGCATGGGAGGCATCATAAATAATTTTACAATGAGTCTCGTTTTTTAAGTTCTCAAATGCCTTTATATCGCACGGGTTACCATACAAATGGGTCGCAACAATTGTATCGTCAGAGGTTATATCCGAATACTTCCGAACCGAACCCGGATCCAGATTCAGTGTTTGGTTATCGATATCTGCATAGTGTATTTCACTACCCAGCCAACCAAACGCACTTGAGCTGGCGATAAAACTCAGAGGCGTCGTATAAATTCTTCCCTTACGATGTAGCGCTTTATATGCGACTTGAAGTGCAACCGTCCCACTAGACACCAATAACAGGTTTTTTACCCCAAGATACTCTTCGAGTTTTTCCGTTAACTGTCGGACCAGAGGTCCATTATTTGTGTACCAACGCCTCTCGTTGATCTCTTCCAGGTACTGAACCAGGCGAGTGGTATTAAGAGCGGCTGGGCGATAAAAAGGATGCTTCATCAAAGATCTATTCTAAGTATCTGTTCAGCAGTATGAGAAAAGTTAACACCTGCTAAATCCAACGTTAGTTACCTTTATTCTCGTTATTTTTCAAAAACAACTGCCACATATCTTCAAAAGCAGTCTCCAGATCAGATGCCATTTTCTTACCATCATACAAGCCAGACTCAAGAGAAATTTGTCTAAGTGTCTGTCGAACCTTGTTAAGAGCATCAGAGTCAGAAACAGCGTCTACTGCGGTGTTTATATATTCCTCAATAGTAGAAGCTGTATATCTGTTCAAACCTACCAAACTCATGGTGGTATAACCTAGCCTACAAAGAAGCCTATCCCCAGCCAAAGCAATGAACGGAACCCCCATCCAGACGCTATGGTAGCCAACAGTTCCTGAATTATATGGAAACGGATCTAAGCCAATATCAATCGAGTGATATGCAGCAAAGTAGTCTTTAAGGTCACAAGGCCCTTCTAATAAAATCCTGTCTTGAGTTATTCCCAAATTGAACAGTTTCGTTGTTAGCTCTTCCTGTGTTTTTGTTTCTTTTAACTCTTTGCATTTAAAGAAAATTTTAGAGTCAGGGACACGTTTTAGGATCTCGCTCCAAGTTTCCAATACCTGATCTGTTAACTTAGTAACACTATGAAAGCTCCCAAATGTAATATAACCATTCTTCAAAGCAGGCAGCTCATTAACTTCAATATCAACCTCAGGAGGCTTTAAGCATCCAGCAGATGGTAGATACCATTGTTTTTCAACATAGTGATGGTCAAATTCGGGCGGTGACATCTCCCTATTTGGCAACATATAGTCTATTTGGCTCAAACCTGTACTGGTTGGAAATCCTATCCAACTTATCTGCACTGGAGCAGGCTTCCAGGCAAAAGCAGGAAGCCGGTTATGCGCAGAATGTCCAGCTATGTCAATGAGTATATTTATACGGTCATTATGAATCTTTTCCGCAAGCTCTGCGTCCGATAAAGCAGTTATTGGGTACCATTCAGAAAACATTGAGTGCAAACTCAATGTTTTTTCATCATTCTGATAAAAATTATAGTAAGCAACCAGTTCAAACTTATCCTTATCGATCAATCCTAACCAGTTTTCAAGAAAGAACGAAACAGGATGATTGCGAAAGTCTCCTGAAACAAAACCAATACGCAGTTTTTCTTTTGAAGTTAACGCTGGCCAAGTTTCATATGGCTTAATGCCTTGCGATACTCTACGACCATACTCTTTAGCTTTTTCTATAAATTCTTCAGGAGAAACAGAGGGAGACTGTGACAGATAGAACAGGTGATTGCTAAACAAACTGAAGTCTTTAGGGTTTTTATCAACAGAAATCTCTTGATACCTAAATGCACCTTCAATATCGCCCAACGCCCTTAGTATAAAAGCGATATTATTATAAAGCTTTGCATAATCAGGGTATTTTTTAAGCCCCTCACGAGCATAATCAAGTGCTGTTACATACTCATGCTTTTCGGCATATACATGAGTAAGATTGAGGTAAATTTCTTTAAATTGTTTATTTAACTCAAACGCTTTTAGGAATTGGGCTAGAGCCTTATCAAATTGACGCTGTGTGGTGTAAAGTTTTCCAAGCTGAAAATAAAAGTAACAATTTTCAGGCGCAATTTTGATAGCTCCCTGTAGAATTTTTTCCACTACACCAAGCTTTCCCATATTAAAATAAATGGCGCAAAGCGAGGTCACTGCCAGAGTATTCTTGGGATCAAGGTTGATCGCTTTAATGTATAACTCAATTGCCTGTTTGTAGTCTTTTTTTTTCTCGCATTCAGCTGCTAGCTGATTTGCACGTTTGACCAATTCACTAACATTATTGGCCAAATTACTTTTCTCCTACTTTGTATTCCACGGGCATATCGTTCCAGCCGGAGCTCACCTCCGATATCAGGCCAATAATCTCCTGAACGAGCTCAGCACTATTTTCCTTGTTAGCCTGGTACAACTGACGCAAAGAATAATCGTAAAGCTCATCAAGACGCTGAGCGACTTCTCCACCTTGATCAAGATCTAAACACCCCTTTAGACCAACAATAATATCTGAAGCCTTATTAATAGAGGCAGATCTACCTTCAATATCTGTTCTTTCGCAACAACCTTTAGCGGTTGCCAGAGCTTTTAAAGCACCGTCGAACAACATAGATACCATTTTATGCGGCGAAGCCGTCTCAACTGTCGCACGTAAATCAACACTCTGATACTGCTTCAACGCGTTCAAGTTAACACTCATCAAGGGCACCTTACCTAAAATTCAAATTAATTATTTGTTGCTGTAAATGGAAGTCTTTCTAAAATCCCATCCAACTGATTGCCTGTGCTCTGGAAACTGCTGATAATCTGCTCCATTGCAATATATTGAGCAGTTAAGCGTATCTCTAACTTTTCCATTTTGCGATCAAGATCTTCTCGATCATCGGCAATATCTTCTAGTGAATCATTAATATTGTCTTCACGCTGCTGGATACTACCAGAGCTTGAAAGAAAGCTATCTATAAGATTAAACAACTCACCTGCAAAACCTCGCGAGAAGTTTGTAGTTACAGTACCGGCAGCAACAGCATTTTCGCCAATTGTGAAATTCAAACCATAGGCATCTGTATCAATTGGCGGCAGCAGAATATTTCCGGAACCGAAACCTTCCTCACCAGCAATAGTACCTTCAGCATTTACACCGGTATCGCTGTAGTCAGCCACTAAGCCAAATTGACCCGCATTTGTTCCAAAATCTGCTGATGAGAAACTGACACTCGATGAAGAACCGTAACTGCGAGAGGTAAAGACAAAGTTATTGTTGGTGCTATCAAAGGTGACATCAACCGCAACGCCTGCATTGTCGATATTTACATCACCATTGATTAAAGCCTGCAACGCCGAAGCCACTTCATCTTCCGATGAATAACTACCTGTGAGAGCAATCGTTGTACTCTTAGTGCCATC
>JASBRM010000053.1 GCA_030149405.1 Neptuniibacter sp.
TTAAGGCAGAACGGACTGCTTATTACCCGTGGACATGTTCTTGAAAGCCTGGCCAGTGCTACCCACATCATTTTTGATAAGACCGGAACACTTACTGAAGGTAACCTTAGCCTTCAGGAAGTAATCCCCCTCTCTTCACTGGA
This sequence comes from Neptuniibacter sp., assembly GCA_030149405.1. Taxonomy (GTDB): domain Bacteria; phylum Pseudomonadota; class Gammaproteobacteria; order Pseudomonadales; family Balneatricaceae; genus Neptuniibacter. Next base: position 144 of record JASBRM010000053.1, read on the forward strand.
CCGCGATGAGTGTATTCAGATTGCTGCCGCTCTGGAAAAACACAGTGAACACCCTATTGCCCGAGCATTCCACGAGAAAGCCGCGGATAAGTCAGCAACTGATATTCAGGCTGAACTGGGACAGGGCCTTCAAGGCCTTATTGGAGAGAGACAATACCGTATAGGCAAACCTGAATATGCCACGCAATTACTGGCTAACGAGCCCCCTGCTCTACCAGAAGAAAGCGGACAGTGGTTGCTATTGTGTTCTGAAGAGTCCCCACTTGCCTGGTTCAGACTTAACGATCAGATCAGACGTGAAGCTTCAGAAGCGATTGCTTCTCTGCAACGCCTTGGCCTCAAATGCGAAATGCTCACAGGCGATAACTCTTCGGCTGTGGCCGAGGTTGCGAACAAACTCGGCATTACCCAATGTGTTTCTGGGGTATCACCTGCCGAAAAGCTGGAATATGTAAATCAGCTTCAGGAGCAAGGAGCGCAGATCATCATGGTAGGTGACGGCATTAACGACATACCAGTATTGGCTGGCGCACAGACTTCAATTGCAATGGGCACAGCAACCGATTTAGCAAAAACCAACGCGGATGGTGTTCTGGTTCAGCATGACCTGCTGCGATTGGTTGATGGTGTTTTGCTGGCAAGAAAAACTAAATCTGTTATTCGCCAAAACCTGGGTTGGTCTCTGTGTTACAACCTGTTGGCGCTTCCCTTAGCGGCCTTTGGATTTATTGCACCTTATATGGCGGCATTAGGTATGTCTGCAAGCTCATTGGTTGTTGTAGGTAATGCCATGCGCCTAAACAGAATTCCGAAGGCACGTAAGCAATCACCCAAACAAAAGCTTACATCCACTGATCTGAATACTAACTCCGTATAGTTAATTCAGTTAAAATATCAGTATTGAGTAATTACTGAGCCTGAACATGGATATTATTTTCCTCCTCATTCCCATCGCTATTGTCCTTGCTGGATGTGCTATCTGGGGCTTTTTCTGGTGCGTTAACAACGGCCAGTATGATGACCTCGAAAGTCCGGCCCACAGCATTTTATTCGAAGATGACGAAGACCTGATTCCAGACGACGCAAAAGTCGATCAAGACGACAATAAGAATGACTGAAAGCCTGGCACTCTCAACCGCATTTTTCCTTGGTTTATTGGGTGGCACTCACTGCTTAGGTATGTGTGGCGGTATTGCAGCCACAGTGGCCATGGGCAGCCCTGGAGGCGGTCGTGGTGCAGGCCTCTTACTCGGTTATAACACAGGGCGTATTTTCAGTTATGGACTTGCTGGAGCCCTCCTCGGCAGTCTCAGTTGGCTGATTGAAGATCCAACCATTCAGATAATCATTCGTTCCTTCGCTGGCATCATGCTGATTCTTATGGGCTTTTACATTGCCCAGTGGTGGCAGATACTGACCCAGGTTGAAAGTGCAGGCGGCGTCTTGTGGAAACAAATCAGCCCCATTGCCAGCAAGTTGCTACCCGTTAAGAATGCCAAGCAGGCTATTCTCTTAGGACTGATCTGGGGATGGCTTCCATGCGGCTTGGTATACAGTACTCTGATCTGGGCATCCGCTGCTTCGGATTGGTTTTTAAGCGCACAGCTTATGGTTCTCTTCGGTTTAGGAACGCTGCCCGCTATGTTGATGACGGGTTTACTGGCACAACAGGTGAAACAAATTTTGCAGCACCGTATTACCAAACAGATATCTGGCAGCATTATTATTTTAATGGGGCTCTACACAATCCCCTGGCAAGGCATACTGAGTTAACCCTGTTATAATTGCGGGTTAATGTGACATTGAGGAAAGTTAAGTGGATAACAATCTGATTAAATGGGACCTGGAGCTGATCAAACGCTACGATCTCTCCGGACCGAGATACACCTCTTACCCGACAGCAGTTCAGTTCGATCCTGAACTATCACCTGCTGATCTGGTAGCTACCGGCCAGTCTTCAGCTGATCAGACATCTCCTCTATCTCTCTATGTCCATATTCCTTTCTGTGAACACGTTTGCTACTACTGCGCCTGCAACAAGGTAATTACTCGCAACCGTAAAAAAGCTCAGCCCTATCTGGAAACGGTTTATCGCGAGATGGCCCAGTTATCAAAGTTGTACAGCAACGATCGCACTGTGACTCAATTACATTGGGGCGGAGGTACACCTACGTTCATCAGTGATCAACAGATGGTCGAGCTGATGCTCGAAATGCGCAAAAACTTCAAACTGCTTGATGATGACTCCGGTGACTATTCCATCGAGATTGACCCTCGAGAAGCATCACTTGAAACCATCAGAGTTTTACGCGAAATAGGTTTTAACCGTATCAGCTTAGGCCTACAGGATATTGACCCCAAAGTGCAGGAAGCCGTAAACCGAATTCAGTCTGTAGAGCAAACGGCTGCGATTCTGGAAGAAGCGCGCCGCCTGGGTTTCCGCTCACTTAACCTGGATCTGATTTATGGCCTGCCCTACCAGACCCTGGAAGGTTTCAACGCCACTCTGGATAAAGTGATCGAAATGAATCCAGACCGTTTGTCTGTATTCAACTATGCGCACCTGCCGGATCGATTCCGCCCGCAACGTCATATTCAGGAAGAAACCCTGCCATCACCGGAAACCAAACTCGCAATACTGGAATCCACCATTAATAAGCTACTGGAAGCCGGTTACGTCTACATTGGTATGGATCATTTTGCCAAACCAGATGATGAACTCGCAGTCGCTCAACGCACTGGTAACCTTCACAGAAATTTCCAGGGATACACTACCCATGCAGAGTGTGATCTGGTTGCTATGGGTGTTTCAGCAATCAGTCAGATAGGTTCGGTTTATTACCAAAATGAACATGAGATGCAGGCATACTCAAATGCTGTAGAGGCGAATAGCCATGCGATTAAACGCGGTGTCTGTCTGACACAGGATGATATCATCCGCCGTCATGTAATCACCCATTTGATCTGCCACTTTGAGCTGGATAAAACATCCGTAGCGAAACAGTTTGATATCGATTTTGATACATACTTCGCAGACTCGCTGGCAGAGTTGGAAGCCTTCTCCAAAGACGGTCTAATCAACCTGAACCCTGACAGTATTGAAGTGACTCCTGCGGGTCGCCTTTTGATTCGCAGAGTGTGCATGGCATTTGACGCATATATACCTAAAGAGCAGAACACTCAGAGATTCTCTAGAATAATATAGTGCTTTGTCGCTTTCACCCGTGCTGGAAATATTACATAATCGGGTGAAAGCCATCCGATAGATAACTCAGGATCACGTTATGACCGATCATAAGGCATCCGAAGGGAAACTGCGCAGCCTTCAGCAGGTCAGCTGCAATACATGTAGTCTGAGCCAATTGTGCTTACCTGTTTCACTCAATATGACTGAGATGGAGCGGCTGGACGCCATAGTTGATAAAAGCAGTCCCTTGAAAAAAGGTCAGCACCTTTTTCATCAGGGCACACCATTCACGAGTGTCTATGCACTGCGTGCTGGTACCGTAAAAACCTACACCATTACCAACGAAGGTGAAGAGCAGATTACAGGCTTTTACTTCCCCGGCGAGCTTGTTGGTATGAGCGGTTTCGATCAAAACGAATATCCTGTTTCAGCTAAGATCCTTGAAACCACGACTGTTTGTGAAATTCCATTTGAGCGTTTGGATGAACTTTCCGGTCAGTTACCTGAGTTACGCCGCCAATTGTTACGTTCTATGAGTAAAGAGATTCGTGAAGAGCAGCAGATGATGTTGTTGCTTTCGAAAAAGAATGCTGAAGAACGTATCGCGACTTTTTTGATCAAACTTTCACAGCGTTTCAAACTGCGTGGATATTCTGAAACAAGCTTCAGATTATCTATGTCTCGAAACGAAATTGGTAACTATCTGGGCCTTGCCGTGGAAACGGTGAGCCGCATTTTCACCCGCTTCCAAAAGTCCGGTCTATTGTCCGTAGACGGTAAAGAAGTTCATATCGAAAATTTGATGAAACTTTATGAAATCTCCGGTGAGTGTGAAGGCCCTGAACTGACTGAAGAGATTCAGACTCAGTGCTCTCAGCAGCCAAGCTAAACAGACATTAAAAAGCACCAGTGACTTTCGTCACTGGTGCTTTCAAGTTGCACAATTAAGTAGCCATCTCAATGTGTAACCCAACGGCTACATTTAACTGCCTAATCCACAACAAAGCATTGAGCTATATCAACGTGGTACTACTAAGGAGTATTCCATGTCTTATGACGAGTGTTATGTAAAGTCAGTGATCAGAACCATTCCTGACTGGCCCGAAGACGGTGTACAGTTCCGGGACATCACTCCTCTGTTTAAGGATCCTAAAGCACTGCGCATGGTCTCAGACGCTTTTATCCAGCGGTACATCGACAGTGAAATCACTCATATTGCCAGCATTGATGCCCGTGGTTTTCTGATCAGCTCTATCATGTCATACCACCTGAACATTCCTCTGGTACTGGTTCGCAAAAAGGGCAAATTACCGGGCAAAACCATCCATCAGGAATACGCGCTTGAATACGGAACAGCTGCAGTTGAAATGCAGATTGATTCAGTAGCTGAAGGCGACAAAGTTCTGGTCTTTGATGACTTGATTGCCACTGGCGGTACTATCCTGGCTGCATGCAGTCTTATCAAAGAATTGGGTGCAGAGATCTATGAAGCAGCTGCGCTCATTGATCTTCCTGACCTGCAGGGTTCGAGTAAAATTCAGGACGCCGGCGTTCCCGTACATACTCTAATGGCATACGAAGGTCTGTAAGACAAATTTACAGCTGCAATATTTCCAATACGACTTGCATATTTCAATTTAGAATATCAATATAACCTAAATTAGAAACAAGTTGTATTGGAGCCCATTATGCGCCGTACCTTCTGTTCTGCTTTACTCGCTATCTCTTTTTTCTGCACAAATATGGCTGTCGCAGAAGAGGTCTCACTTCAATACAAAAACCTAAAACTCAACGCCAATCTGGTTTTGACTGAAGAGAATGGTTACGAGAAAATCTTCCTGATTACTCACGGCACCCTGGCCCACAATGGCATGGAGATTATAACAGCCTGGCAGGAATTACTTTCAGACGAAGGCTTCAGCAGCTTAGCAATTAATCTGAGCCTTGGTCTTGATGACCGCCATGGTATGTACGATTGCCAGACAACGCATAATCACCGACATGCCGATGCTGCTGAAGAGATTGCACTCTGGGCAAATTGGTTAAAAGAACAAGGCAGTAGCGAGATTATTCTTGCAGCTCACTCCCGTGGCGGTAGCCAAACGGTAATGTTCAGCAACCAGAACACTGTTCCAGAGATAAAAGCACAGGTCTTGCTGGCGCCTGAAGCAACAACAAAGCAAAAGCATACAGATAACTACCAGCAACGCTACAACCAAGACCTTGCTTCAATTCTATCCAAGGCAAAATCAATGCAGCCAGAGGCCGTACTCGAGAATACAAACTTCATCTATTGTGAAAACACTCAGGTCACGGCTGGAAGTTTTGTCGGTTATTATGAATACAGCTCAAACTTCAATACTCCTGAGCTACTTAGGCAGGCAACAATCCCTACTCTGGTCTTTATTGGTAGTGAAGATGACACTGTGGCCGATCTCCCAGAGCTCCTTGGCCAAGTAACCAATGACAAACTTCAGACGGTTACCATTGAAGGGGCTGATCATTTCTTCCGCGACCTGTATATGGATGAAGTGATTGAAGGAACGCTTGAGTTTATGGAAGGGTTATAATTCTGTCTATGAACGTTAACAGCACAAAAGTACTCTCCTCTCTTTTTCTACTGACACTCCTGTGCACATTTGCTTATGGGTCTGGTCTGCCTCTCGCTTCAGATCTCCAGAATGAGTATCAGCACTCAGGAATTAATGAGCAGGGGCAGAAAAAAGTCGTTCTGATGCTGGTTTCTCAACCCAACTGCAGTTATTGCGTTCAAATCACTGAAGAGATTCTTCGCCCCATGATCATCAGTGGCAATTATGAGGCCCACACTGTGTTTAGTGAGCTGGAGATCAATACCGGAAAAACTATCCGTGACTTTAAGGGTAGCGAAGTGAATGCGACTGAGTTTGCACAACGATATGGCGCATGGGCGACTCCCACACTTCTGTTTTTAGATGAACAAGGTAACCAGATTGCCGATAAAATCATCGGGATTAATACCCCTGAACTTTATGGTTTTTACGTTGATAAAGCATTGAAGCAGGGCTTTTCTACACTAAACCCTTAAGCTGTAATATTTCCCTTCCATAACTGCAAATTCTTGCTAACATGCACAGCTTTTCATCGGGCCGGAGCAAGCGGTAATGTGGTTTAAAAACCTGATTTTTTATAGATTCACTGAACAATTCACCCACTCTCAGGAACAACTTCAGGAGAAACTTCAGGAACACGCCTTCAGTCCATGTAAAAGTCAGGAACTGAGCCGTTATGGCTGGAGCTCGCCATGTAAAACTCTGGAACAAGAACTTGTTCACGAAGTTCAAGGGTTCTTTATGATCTCCGCCTTCAAAGAGGAGAAAATTCTGCCCGGTTCAGTTGTTAAAGAGATGCTTAATGACAAAGTCAGTCAGATAGAGCACGAGCAAGCCCGAAAAGTTTATAAGAAAGAACGAGATCAGCTAAAAGATGAAATCGTCCTGGACCTATTACCCCGGGCCTTCAGCAAATACCAAAAAACTTTCGCTCTGATTGCGCCTCAACAAGGCTGGTTAGTGGTAGATGCCTCCAGCCATAAACGTGCTGAAGAATTGTTAAGTTTCCTCAGGGGCTCGTTAGGCAGCCTTCCTGTCGCACTTCCAGATGTACAACATTCGCCGTCTGCCATTATGTCTCACTGGCTGGAAAATCATGCCGAGATTCCACAACATTTTGAGATATTGGATGAGTGTGAACTAAGAGACAACTTAGTTGAAGGTGGCGTAATACGAATCAAAGGTCAGCAACTTGAAGATGATGAGTTTGTCGCGCATCTGGAAGCAGGTAAACGTGTTGTTAAGCTATCCGTAGAATGGGATGAACAACTCAAATTTGTGATTCAGGATGACCTCTCAATCAAGCGCCTGAAACTCACAGAGCAACTGCAGGAGCAACTTGCAGAAGAAAACAGCGAAGATGAAATCGCTGAATTTGATACGAACATGGTGCAGATGGGGTTAGAGTTCACAAAACTATACCCACAACTCATTCAAGTATTTGGTGGCGAAGCAGACCGTCCTTAACCTGGAAAATCAGAGGCCGCGGTACAATTTACATGACTGTGCTAGACTTTGTAGAAATCTGAAGTAGTAGATAGATGGGTGAGCTGTGCCAGAGAATAACGACAAATTTAGCAGAGTTCCCGGCGTATCATTTTCCAGGAGAAAAACTACTCTGATCACCCTCGCTCTTATCGCTGGAGTTTGGGTACTCGACCCGGGTATTGACGCGTTTTTTTTTAGTGATGATAGTTTTCTCGATGAGCTGCTAAGCCCTTCCGCTGAAGAAATCTATTTCCGTTCGGTGATGACTTTGGTCATCTGCCTGTCTTCTTTCCTATTTGATAAACAACTCAGCAAAATAATTCAGCAACACTACGCATTAGAACATCAAAAACAGCTCATTCAGAACATCATTGATTCAGAACCTGAGTGCGTTAAGACTGTAGCAAAGGATGGTACCTTGCTAGATATGAATCCGGCCGGGCTCAATATTGTTGAGGCCCCATCTATCACAGATGTCCGCTACGAATCTGTATACGATCTTATCGCTCCTGAAGACAGAGATGCTTATATCGAGTTCAATCACCGTATCTTCGACGGTGAAAAATTACAGATGCAATATGACGTCGTCGCTTTGAATGGCACACGTAAGCGTGTAGATAGCCATGCAGCCCCTCTATATGATGAACATGGCGACATTATTGCCCACCTTGCTATCACCCGGGATATCACTGAATTCCAGAAAAATCAGGAAGAACTGGCGAAATTTTCTCTAGCCGTTGAGCAATGTGCCAGCATGGTAATGATTACTAATCTTGAAGGGATTATTACCTACGTTAATCCAAGGTTTAGTGAAGTCACCGGCTATACAAAAGAGGAATTTCTCGGTCACAACCCAAGTCTTCTGAGTTCCGGCAAACATCCAGATTCTTTTTATTCTGAACTCTGGGAACAAATAAACACGGGTTCCGAATGGCGCGGGCAGATTCAAAATAAATGTAAAAATGGTGAGCTCTATTGGGCATCTATAGTGATCTCCCCTATTTCCGATGAAGCGGGTAATACCACACACTTCCTCTGTACTCAGGAAGATATTACAGCGTCCCATATGCTGACAGAAAAATTGGAATATCAGGCAAACCACTGCCTGTTAACCGGCTTGGTCAACCGTCATAACTTTGAACAGCAGTTAAAACAGATTCTGGATCAAGCAAAACAAGATCAAAGCGAACATGCAATTGTCTTTACCGACATTGACCAGTTCAAACAGATCAATGATACCTGTGGTCACGCAGCAGGAGATCAGCTTCTCAGACAGATCAGCAACATTATCCAGAGCTGTGTTCGTCAAAACGATCTTGTATCACGACTGGGTGGTGACGAGTTTGCAGTGCTTATTCGCCACTGTGAAAAAGATAAAGCGGGCAAAGTTATTGAACATATCCGCCGTACTGTTGAGGACTTTACTTTCCTTTGGGAAAACCAAAGTTTCAAAGTGACCATCAGTATTGGCTGGCTTACTCTGGATCAGTATTCCCCTGAGTCAAGCGTAATTCTAAGCCAGGCTGATGCGTCCTGTTATATGGCGAAGGAACAGGGAAGAAACAGAATTCACCTGCACCATGAAAGTGGCGTTATTGAATCCAGAAAAGGAGAATACCAGTGGATTACAAAGATTCACGAAGGACTCGATAAACACAGATTTGAACTCTATGTTCAGAAAATTAAACCCCTTAAACCTGGGTTACCCTCCCACTACGAAGTCCTGCTCAGATATATAGATGAGAAAGGTAAAATCATCCCCCCAGGTGCTTTTCTCCCAAGTGCCGAAAGGTATGGAATATCTCCTAAGATTGATCGCTGGGTTGTATTACAAACATGCCACTTACTGACATCCGATCTTGTTGATACTGATATTTCACTCTCAGTAAATTTGTCCGGTCTGTCGGTCAACGAACCAGACTTCCTAAGCTATATAAAAGACTGCCTCAGTGAGTTCTCAGTACCTTGTGAGCGAATCTGTTTTGAAATCACCGAAACAGCCACCATTACAAATCTCGCTGAGGCGGTAAACTTCATTCATGAAATCAAAGCATTCGGCTGTAAATTTGCACTCGATGATTTTGGCAGTGGCCTTTCCTCTTTCGGCTACCTCAAAACTCTTCCGGTAGATTACGTAAAAATTGACGGTATCTTTGTCAAGAACATGACTGAAGACCCGATTGATCATGCTATGGTGAAAAGCATTAACGAAATTGGGCAGTTGATGGGAAAACTCACGGTAGCCGAGTTTGTAGAAGACCAGAAATCAGAAGAACAGCTCAGAGGGTTTGGGGTAGACTATGCCCAAGGTTACGGTATAGCCCACCCAAAACCGATTTCAGAGTTAATATCTGAACTCAACCAAACTGGTTGATATCAAAATTACTCAGAATCACCCACAGTCGTTAGGCCCAGGCTGGTCCATGCCTGCATACCACCACGGTAATACTTAATTTTTTCGGCAGGGTATCCCGCTTCCAGCATAGCTCTGATCAAAGTCGGTGTCTGGCCACACCAGTAACCGTTACAGAACATTGCCAGAGTCTTGGCATTACTAAAATCATAGCTGCCATCTGCAGATAAGG
>JASBRM010000099.1 GCA_030149405.1 Neptuniibacter sp.
GCTTTTAACTGAAACTTATTGATCCGTGGATGTTTCTTTAATGCTTTGACCTTGCTTGGAATCTCAGCAATATGCCAATCAGCCTTAACGTTTTGCAGCTCTTCGCGCTTCTCGGCACCGCGATAGCCACTGTCGGCGAAAATAAACTTTTCCTCTCCGTGTAAGAGGTACTCGACTTGATTGAGATCGTGCTCATGCGCAGCAGTGGTTGTGAGACTGTGTATCAGGCCAGTCTTAGCATCAACGCCGATATGAGATTTCAGGCCAAAGTACCACTGATTGCCTTTTTGAGTCTGGTGCATTTCAGGAACTCGCTTGCCGCTTTTATTCTTGGTGGAGCTGGGTGCTGCAATAATCGTTGCATCTAACAGCGTTCCTTCTTTGACCAAGATACCTGCTTCACTTAGCCAGCTACTGATATTCTCAAAAATCTGTCGGGCCAGATCATGCCTTTCCAATAAGTGACGGAAGTTCGTGATGGTTGTGTGATCCGGTATAGCGCCATCTAAAGATAGCCCAGCAAACAAACGCATCGGCGGCGTATCATACAGCGCATCTTCCATCGCTGGATCGCTCATACTGTACCACTGCTGCATACATTGAATGCGCAACATGGTCTCCAGAGGGTAAGGACGACGACCGTTTCCAGCTTTAGGGTAATGTGGCTCGATGAGGTCAATCATCATGTTCCAAGGAACAAGCGTATCCATTCGCTCCAGAAACATCTCCTTGCGAGTTTTGCGGCGTTTGTTTTGATATTCACTGTCAGCGAAAGAGAGTTGGTGATCCATGGAAAGTCCTCAGCACATCAGAACCTCAATTATCTCATGGTGAGGACTTATTCGCAGGTTTGCTAGGCTCTAACCCATAAAACTTCAGCATCTTCGCGACTTGTTGAAACTATTAAGTGCCCCATCTTACTATCATAATAAGCACTATCTCCTTGGTGTAGCTCTATTGGTTCATAGAATTCAGAAAACAATGTCACACTGCCTCTTAAAAGATAGAGTAATTCTTCCCCTTCATGACGTATCCAGTCACTATATTCTTCTCTGCAACGGGCTCGAACAGTTGTTACATAGGGAAACAACTTTTTGTTGGATAAGCCTGTTGCCAACAACCGGTGCTCATATATCGCGGTTATCTGACGCTGTCCCTGGGAGGCTCTCGAAACATCCATTCTTCCCAGGGGTTTATTGCCAGTCTGTAAAGGCAAATCAAACAGTTGCGGTAAATCTATAGATAAGCTTTTAGCAATAACATGCACGATCTCAAAACTGGGGGATACCTGATTATTTTCGATTTTTGATATCGTAGACTTCGCAACCCCAGTCATTTTATTCACATCATCCAGTGTATACCCACGGGCCTTACGGAAGGTTCGCAGTTGATAACCCAAATTCGGCAGATCACTATTTTTATCGTTATTCATCTGTTAACTCCTGCGAAATACCACCGCTATACTGGTTGAAGTTTAATATTGGAATTTTACCGTCATCTCCTTCATTTGATCTGAGTGGTTTTCCAACAGCTGACTAGAATCTGCAATTTGTGAAGACGCTATGCTGTTTTGCTCAACTCGCTGGGCAATGCTATCCATGCGGCTGGCCATATCTCGAATGGTCAACACAACCTCTTCGATAGATTCAGTAATTCGGGTACTGGTCAGGTGTGCTTCATGGGTCTGCTGCTCAATCAACTTAACAGCATTCTGCGCCTGGTAACCGTGCTCTTTAACTTCACTGATCGATTGCTGGCTCTCATCCATAATACGGATAACCATATAGGTTTGCTGCTGTATCGCTCTTACTGTATCTGTAATCTCCCCCGTTGCTGCGACCGTACTTTCAGCCAAGGTACGCACCTCATCAGCAACCACGGAGAACCCCCTACCCGCCTCGCCTGCTCTGGCAGCTTCTATGGCTGCGTTTAATGCTAAAAGATTGGTCTGATCCGCAAGGTCATTGATGATCACCAGCACCTTGTCGATATTCTGAGAGAAACTCTGCAACTGTTTTAATTGCCGAGAACAATTTTCCACTGTCTCTGCGGTCTCACTAAGCGATGCCATTGCACGACTGATAATGGCCCTGCCATCTACCGCTGAACTATGCGCTTTCTGATTGTCCTCTTGCAGTAAAATAATACCTTGTGCGGATTCCTGAGTGGCCGTGCTGATCTGCTCGGCAGCACTAGCGACACCGTTTGACTGATCTGAAACGTCGTGATTGTTATGGCTGATAATTTGAATCGACTTAGACAACTCCTTCGCCTGATGGTTAAGTTCAGTTTGGTTCGTTGCCATCTTTTTAATCACATCACGCAGGTCACCAGCCATACTGTTCACCGCTTGTGATAGTTGGTCAAACTCATCATTACGTTTGGTATTGGTTAACAGGTTCTGTGTTAAATCCCCTGCCGCTATATGATTGAGCTGTAGAATAATTCGCTTAAGCGTTTTAACTGTTGTTAACCCCGTGAAAGCGAGTACCCCAATAACCCCTATAGTGACCAATACACTCACGGCAATGATGGTCAATCGGGTTTTTTCGGTTGCCTTATTAGCTTCTGAGTGAGCGAGAGTCAGTAAGTCATTTTTCAGATAGTCGCTGCTTTCAGTGATTGTCTGACTGAACTGACTACGTAGTTGCTGCAACTCTCCTGAAAGCTTGAGCAACGTCCCAGCTTCAACTTCCAGCGCTTTAATTGCAGCCACGTACGCATCTATATAAGTTGCAAAGCTGTCATAGAGTTCGATCTGCTTAAGTGCTTCTATAAAGCTATCTATCTGATGCTGAAGGCGCAGCCTGTGCTGCTCGGTTGGTTTATTTATGTAATCTTTTTCATACTGTCGAGCATGCCTGAACTTATCCATCACACTGAAACCCGTAAAGGTTTGTTCCAGCTCACCAGCAGCATTGGAGACACGAGACAAAATACCTTCTGACTCACTTAAGCCAATACGATTTCGAACCTTGCTTAAAGTCTGCAAAGTGCCAGTATACTGACTTACCTGCTGCACAATCAGTTGCAGCTTCTCCTTAAGGACCTGTTCTTGCTGAGCTGACACTTGGGCACTTAATACGGACAGATGCTCTGTCTCAATATGCTTTAAGGTTTTATCCAGAGCTGTTAGCGAGCGCGGTGTCCCCTTTGCTAACTGATTTTCTGCCAAAAGTAGATCGTGCTGTAATTGCGCTAAACGGTCACTTATCGCTGTCAGTTTCGATACATTTTCCGCAGCATTATTCTGTTCAGACAAACTAGAGAGCGAAACATATCCCAGCAGAGAGATACCCGCTAACGTGATCAGTACTGCGCTTAAAAGCTTTGCTTTGAATGCCAGATTAAGCATTTTTTGTCCTGTTAGGTTAAATTATTTTTATTTTTAAAAAGCTCCCGTGTCGGGTTTAAGACACGGGAGAACCTAGTTCGAGTTATGCGTACTCGATAGGAGCCAAGATAAAAGGGGTAAATTTTCTAACGTGCGAAATTCCAGGTATTAGGCATAGCTAAAAACTCGGTCAAACGCATGAGTTCGCAGTGCTTAACATGACTGCTGCTAACTGAATGATCCTCAGGGCTAATGTGGGTAATTAACGGATAAAAAGCATAAATGCTATCGACTACCGGTTGCTCTGTAGCACTGTTCAGCACAGGTAATATAGCGATTTCACCCTGTTTCCCGTTTTCGATATGACCTAATAACCATGCCAGCCAGCGCGGCATGCGTTGCTCCGCCAAAGCCACATAAACCACCATACGTGCTTGGTTCACCTCGGCTAAGATCTGTTTAATTTCGGGTGCAGTACAACCATCCTCCCTGAAGTTGTCACGACTACAACGATTTACAGACACCTTTTGTCCATGAGCGGTGAACAGCTGTACCAGGCCTAATACCAGCAGGTCGTCAGCCGGCCCCATAATTAAGTGAATGCTCATGGAAGCTTGTTCCGCTTCATGGGCATGTTTCGCCAATAACACCTTGGCATCTGCATCACTTTCACCACTGGAGGCTGAAATAGCCTCTCGACCTAAACGGTATAATTCAGGAACGGTATAGAAACTCATTACAATGCCCTCAGTGATCTCTAGTGATGCAGATGCTTTCCGTTAGCGGTCTAACAGTTCAATCCAGTGCTGCACTGGAACCTTTGCTTTGGTTTCAAGGTGCAACTGACAACCAACATTAGCGGTGACAATTCGATCAGGTTGTTCAATCGTCAGGGCAGCCAACTTGTTTTTCAGTAGTTTCTGACTGATCTCCGGCTGCAGGATTGAATAGGTACCCGCAGATCCACAACAAAGGTGTTTATCTTTGGTTTTAATCAACTCGATTCCGGCATTGCTCAGTATCTGCTCAACTGAACCACCCTGTTTCATCGCATGCTGCAACGTACATGGGCAGTGCACAGCAATGCGCTCATTCAGCTCACCAAGATTCAGTTGAGAGAGGTCTTCAGCTAACAGAATTTCGCTCAGATCTTTTGCCAATTCACTAATGCGCTGAGCTTTGTCAGCATACATAGGGTCATTCGCCAATGCATGACCATATTCCTGAACCATAGAGCCACAGCCTGATGCAGTCATCACAATGGCTTCTGCACCCGCCTCTACAGCAGGCCACCAGGCATCAATATTGCGTCGCATATAATCCAGGCCTTCATCATGAGCGCCCAAGTGATAACTTACGGCACCACAACAACCCGCCTTGCTCTCCTCAACCAGAGTAATGCCCAAGCGATCTAACACTCGCGCAGCCGCCAGGTTAGTATTCGGAGTTGCACTGGGTTGTGCACAACCTGCTAATGCAAGCATGACTCTTGGGTGCCTGTTTGAAGGCCAAATACTATGTGGCCGGCGTTTCGGGGGCATTTTTACTTGAAGTTCTTTTGGAAGAACTGGACGCACAGCCTGCCCGAGTTTCAGCAAAGTGCCGAACAGCTGTCTGCGTGGCAGTACCTGACGTAAAGTCCAGCGTTTCAAGCGTTCAGATGTCGGGCGTGGGGCTACTTTTTCAACAGCTGCACGACCAAAATCAATCAATCGACCATACTTAACGCCTGAAGGGCATGTAGTTTCACAGCTTCTGCACGTCAGGCAGCGATCTAAATGTTTCCGGGTTTTGTCGGTAACTTCCCCACCTTCCAACAGCTGCTTAATCAGATAGATACGCCCACGAGGGCCGTCCCTTTCATCATTCAGTTCCTGATAAGTTGGGCAAGTGGCGGTACAAAATCCACAGTGCACACAGTTACGTAAAATTTCTTCGGCTTCACGGCCTTCAGGGGTTGCCTGATAGAGAGGAATCAGATCGGTTTTCATAATTCACCCTTACATCCAGCTATACAAACGGCCGGGATTAAAAATAGCTTCAGGATCAAAGGATTGCTTCACCCTGCGTTGCAGCATCTGAACCGCTACTGGTAACTCATGCATTACCTCGTCCTGACGGTTACCACCGGAAAACAACTGAACCTGTCCTCCAGCCTGACGCGCCAGAGCCTCTAATTCAGCCTTGTCCGCTTCGCCTTGATACCAACGTTGTGCTCCTCCCCAATCGAGAATAGCTTCATCATCAATGGCCCCCATATCTACTGCAGAGTTAACTGAAAAACGCCAAAGTGGCTTTTCTGGTTGAAACCAGCTCAACTCCCGTTCTGCCAGCTTCTGCCAGATCGTTTCATCTACCTGACGGGTATTGGCTTGCCACTGTTTAACGGTAGCTTCAACCGCTGCACGTGCGCCAGAAAAACGGATGTATAGCTCACCTGCAACCCAGCAGGCAGCGGTAATCGGCTTAGATGAACCTGCCTGTTCGTTCATAAATTGCAGCGCTTCCTTAGCTGTCATATTCCAACATAAGGTCTGTACAGCTTCTGCTTTTGGCAGCACTTTAAGACTGATCTCTGTCATCACACCTAATGTCCCCATAGCACCTGCCTGAAGCCTTGAGACATCGTAACCAGCTACGTTTTTCATCACCTGACCACCAAAGTTGAGATGCTCTGCTTTACCGTTGATCAGTTTCACACCCAGTACATGATCACGCACCGAGCCCAACCAGGGGCGCCCCGGGCCGGATTGATTACATGCCAGTGTTCCACCAATTGTCGCATGACCACCAAAGCGAGGGGGTTCAAACGCCAGCTCCTGGTTATGTCCGGCCAGTGTCTGTTCAATCTCCGCTAAAGAGGTGCCTGCACGTACAGTGAGCACCAGTTCAACTGGCTCATAACTAACCACGCCACTGTGCTCGTTAACCATTAAAGGTTGAGCGGTAACATTTCGCCCCATAAAGGATTTACTGCCCCCGCCGACAATTTGCAGGGCGCGTTTTTCGTTCAGGGAATCTTTCACCTGTTCGATCAGTTCTTGGCTCAAATCAGGCATGACTACACTCCTCTTTAGACTCAATAGAGCGGTATTCCTGACAACTACGCAGGGTTGGAATACCTTTGCCTGGGTTCAGTGTTCCCAATTCATCAAAAGCGGCTTTAATCGCGTGGAACTGGACCAACTCCTGGTCACTGAATTGCACTGGCATTTGGCGGATTTTCTCCATACCTACACCATGCTCGCCAGTGATACAGCCACCGACTTGAACACAGAGTTCCAGAATTTTGCCGCCGAATTCTTCTGTTTTTTCAAACTCGCCCGGCTGGTTTGCATCAAACAGGATCAATGGGTGTAAATTGCCATCACCCGCATGGAATACGTTCGCCACGCGTAGATTGTAGTGGTCGGACATACGCTGCATTTCAGTCAGGACATGCGCTAACTGGCTACGTGGAATTGTGCCGTCCATACAGTAATAATCTGGGGAGATACGGCCTACCGCTGGAAAAGCAGATTTACGCCCTTTCCAAAGCAGAGCACGTTCCTCTTCGCTCTGAGAGATCCGTACGGAAGTTGCGCCGTAATCCTGAAACACCTTTTCTACACGTTCGATGTGAGAAGACACCTCTTCTTCGGTACCGTCCACCTCACACAGCAACAATGCCTGCGCCTCTTTGGGATAACCTGCTTTCGCAAAATCCTCCGCTGCACGAATTGCATGAGAGTCCATCATCTCCAGACCGGCAGGAATGATCCCTGCGGAGATAACACCACCCACAGAATCACCGGCTTTCTGAACATTATCAAATGCCGCCATCACAACGGTCGCACGTTCAGGCGTTGGCAAGAGCTTAACCCTCACTTCGGTGACGATGCCCAACAAACCTTCAGAACCGGTGAACAACGCCAACAGATCAAGACCACAGCTATCCAGCCCTTCACTGCCCAGTGTCATTTTCTCGCCTTCTACAGTCAGCATTTCGACACTAAGGATGTTGTGAACGGTTAAACCATACTTGAGACAGTGCACACCACCTGAATTTTCCGCCACATTGCCGCCAATGGTGCAGGCAATTTGCGAAGACGGATCTGGGCCATAGTAAAGACCGTATTCAGCTGCCGCTTCACTGATCGCCAGATTACGTACACCAGGCTGCAAACGTGCAGTGCGGGTCAGCGGATCTATCTCGAGTATTTTGTTGAACTTAGCCAGAGAAAGAACCACACCTTCCTCATGGGGCATAGCGCCCGCACAAAGACCAGTACCAGCCCCGCGAGCAACCACAGGTATCTGATAACGGTGACAGATGCGCAGGACTTCCTGGACCTGTTCCACGGTCTCCGGCAGGACAACTATTAACGGCATCTCACAATACATAGAGAGACCATCACACTCATAAGGTTTTTGCGTTTCTTGATCTGAAATTACATATTCAGGAGCAATAAATCGCCGAAACAGAGTGCACAGTTCGTCTTTATTAGGTTTATTGGTGTTACTCATGTTTGTGCTCCATGTAGCTGTTGAACAAGAGCGGTTACAGGCAGCTACGGTTAAAGTGTTCTATACCTGCCTGTGCGCAGGCCATATCCTGTTGCGGTGTACCTGAACTGATCCCGATACCGCCCACAACCTCTCCATTTACACTGATAGGCAGACCACCACCGACAATACAAAGGCGTCCACCTAATGCAGTATGAATACCAAACAGATGATTGCCATTTCCTGGGGTGCAAGCTTCGTTATATTCGTGGGTGCCTTTACGAGCAGAAGCGGCAGTGAACGCCTTATCCTGAGCAATGGTTGCACTGTGCACTTTGCCCCCATCCATGCGTTCAAAAGCAATCAGGTTGCCCGATTCATCGGTGATTGCGATACACATAGGTACGCCAATCTCAGTGGCTTTTAAAGCTGCACCTGCAATTAAAACTTTAGCTTCGTCTTGGCCAAGTCTATTGATCGTTAACATACTGTTTTACTCCTACCTACTAACAGTGAGAACCGGCCCGGTAAAAAGCTGAAATTCACGGTTTCCAGCTTTTTATCCTCAGGCCTGAAAAATTAAGAACTTAATGACGCTTTCAATTCACGGCGGCGCTGGTGCAGTACCGGCTCGGTATATCCATTCGGCTGTTCACAGCCTTTGAAAACCAGATCACACGCTGCCTGGAATGCGATGCTATTGGCAAAATCCGGTGACATATTGGTGTAACTGCTGTCACCTGCATTCTGGCGATCTACGACACTGGCCATACGCTCCATGGTGTCCATCACCTGATCATCGGTACAGATACCGTGCAGTAACCAGTTCGCCAGTAGTTGACTGGAGATACGCAGGGTGGCACGGTCTTCCATCAAACCAACATTGTTGATATCCGGGACCTTGGAACAACCGATTCCCTGGTTAACCCAGCGCACAACATAGCCAAGAATACTTTGTGCATTGTTATCCAGTTCCGCCTGGATAAATTCAGGATCAAATACTGGCTCCTGCATCAATGGCGGTGTCAGAAGCTGGTCCAGATCGCAATTATTACGGCCAATCAATGTTGATTGCTGCTGCTGAACATTCACTCTGTGATAGTGAACTGCATGCAAGGTAGCGGCAGTAGGTGAAGGTACCCACGCACAGTTAGCGCCAACCTGAGGATGCTGAACCTTAACCTGCAGCATTTTTTCCATCTCATCCGGCATAGGCCACATACCCTTACCGATCTGAGCACGACCTTGCAGGCCGCACGCTAGGCCAATATCCATATTTCGGTCTTCATAAGCTGCGATCCATGGCTGAGCTTTGATCTGCTCTTTCGGATAAACAGCACCTGCAACCATGGAGGTATGAATCTCATCACCGGTACGGTCAAGAAAGCCAGTATTGATAAAGAACAAACGGTTTTTAACAGCGCGGATTGCTTCTTTCAGATTGGCGGATGTACGTCGCTCTTCATCCATTACCCCTACTTTCAGGGTGTATTGCGCCAAACCCAGAACCTGCTCAACCCGGTTAAACAGCTCGTTAGTGAAAGCCACCTCTTCCGGGCCATGCATTTTAGGTTTAACAATGTAAATGCTACCGGCACGGCTGTTACGTGACTGCTTTTCAGAAGAGAAATCATGCATAGCGCATAGTGCAGTGACTATGGCATCCAGCATTCCTTCAGGGATTTCATTGCCTTCAGCATCCAATACCGCATCTGTTGTCATCAAATGCCCAACATTACGAACAAGCAGTAAGCTTCGACCTGATAACTTTAAGTCACCACCCGATACACTTTTATAAACACGGTCAGCATTCAGTGTACGGTTAACAGTCGTGCCGCCCTTTTCAAATGATTCGGTAAGTTGCTCATTCATTAAACCCAGCCAGTTACGGTAAACGCCGACTTTATCATTAGCGTCAACCGCAGCAACGGAGTCTTCACAGTCCATTATCGTACTCAGGGCTGATTCTAAAATGACATCTTTGATACCCGCGCAGGACAGTTCGCCAATGCGATCACTACGGTTAATTTGCAACTCAACATGCAAACCGTTGTTCACAAATAACAGTACGCTTGTGGATGAACTATTTTTGTAGCCAACAAACTGAGACGGGTCTGCAAGTTCAGTGGTTTCGCCATTAACCAACTCAATTTCAATCTGCCACTTTCCACCGTTCTGAAGGAGACGGTAAGCAGCCACACAGCTATGAGATCCATTGTTCAATGGGATCGACTGATCAAGAAATTCAGCTGCCCATGCAATAACCGCTTGTCCACGCTCCAGATCAAAGCTGGAGCCTTGTGGAAGCCCCATACCCATTGCGTCTGTGCCATACAATGCATCGTACAGGCTTCCCCAACGTGCATTGGCCGCATTCAATGCAAAACGAGCATTGCTTACCGGAACAACCAGTTGTGGACCAGCAATACAAGCAATTTCAGAGTCAAGATGGTTAGTTTCGATGGCAAAATCTTCACCCTCTTCAATCAAATAACCGATCTCTTTAAGGAAAGATTTATATTGTGCAGAATCAAAGTTTACACCTCGATTCTCCTGGTGCCACTCATCAATCTGGGCCTGAATAAGATCACGCTTCTTCAGCAACTCTTTATTGCGCGGAGCCATATCGTTGATCAGTTCAGAAAAACCCTTCCAAAACTGTTCAACACTCACTCCTGTGCCTGGAGAGATCTCATCCTTAATCAAGTTATATAGACTTTGGTCTATTTGAAGACCTTCGATATTTATACGTTCATTCATAATTACACCCGTTACAGATCAGATGATTAAATTGTTAACAACACTCACAACGTAGGTTTTGGCACTTTTATTTTTTTAAAAAATGGGGAGGTCCTTCTCCCCCAAGTTAGCTTTACCTCTAAAGCCAATTACCCATAAACCATATTCGGTAGCCAGGTCACGATCCCTGGAATCAAAATACAGAGGAATAGCCCCAGCGATTGAAGTGCTAGGAATACCAGAGACGATTTAAAGATCGTCGCCATCGAAATTTCAGGTGGGCACACACCTTTGATATAAAATAGTGCGTAACCAAACGGAGGACTCAGGAACGACATCTGCATGTTCACCAGATAGAGAACCCCAAACCAGAGCACTACATCATCGCCATCCACTGCTGGCAGACCGAATAAACCTTCAAAGGTCAGCGCTTTTACAATTGGGATAAAGATAGGTACTGCCAGAAGCAGAATGCCTACCCAATCGAGGAACATGCCAAGAATCACCAGAAGCACCATCAATAGGAACAGAATGCCGTATGCAGACATTCCAGTACCCAGAATTGAAGAGGTAATAAACTCCTGACCACCCTGTAAAATGTAGAAACCTACAAATACAGAGGCACCAAACATAATCCACAGCACCATTGCAGAAGCACGAGCCGTAGTTACCGAAGCATCTTTCAGCGCTTCTACGGAGAATGCACCGTGTTTCCATGCCACCAGCATGGCACCGAAAGAACCAATACCTGCTGCCTCAACTGGTGTTGCAATACCTCCGAACAGCAAACCTAATACCAGCATCACCAGTACCAGTGGTGCAATCAGGTCCTTTAACAGCAGCATTTTCTCTTTAAAGGAGATACGCTCCTCTTCTGGAACCGGAGGACCTAGTTCAGGATTAAGTTTGGTGCGAACCAGCACATAAAGGATGTACATAGAAGACAGCATCAGACCTGGGATAATCGCACCCAGATACAGTTCGCCCACTGACTGTTGCGCAACAACCGCATACAGAATCGCCAGAATAGACGGTGGAATCAGAATACCCAGCGTACCTCCTGCCATAATCGAACCCAGCGCGATCTTATGATCATAACCACGCTTCAGCATCGCAGGCAGCGCAATAATGCCCATGGTCACAACAGCAGCACCGATTACACCCACCATCGCAGCAAGGATTGTGGAAGCTAAAATGGTTGCTGTTGCCAGACCACCACTAAGGCCACCCATCCATTTGTAAACCACATTGAACATTTCTTCGATCAGACCAGCACGCTCCAGCATGGAGGCCATAAAGATGAACAATGGAATCGCAGCCAGGTCAGAGTTGGTCATCATCGGGAAGATACGTCCTGGAATGATGTTGAGCATGGTCGCATCACCTACCAGATAGATGAATGTTACGCCTAGACCACCTGTTACAAACGCCAATGGCAAGCCCATCATCAGTGCTACCAGAAGGGAGCCAAACATCAGATAGGTCAGAGGACCAATATCCACATCTGCCAGTACACCGGCAAAACGGAATAGGAAATAGTCCTCCTCATACGGGTCGTAGAAAAGAATGTTTATCACTTCAACGGTGATGATCAATCCTAACGCCAGCGTCGCCAGAATCATCAACCAAGTGCCAAACTGGCTACTCGCCGTGTTGGCCATAGGTTTGTTAACTGTCGGGTTTATAGTATTCATACAACCTCTCCCCGCCCCATTTGAATATACAGAGTGATATCTTTAATTAGTTTGGATATACCGGCTAACAGCAGCAGCACAGAGCCGATAAACATCAGACCTTTTACTGGCCAGTACTGAATACCCCAGGTCTCTACCGTAGTTTCATTCATCACATAAGCGTCCTGGAAAAAGGTCCACGACGTAATAATCAGGGCTATGGCGAAGATAAAGAAAAACATCGATGTAAAAATATCCATACCCACACGACCGCGTTCTGGCAGAAAGTTGTACAGAACATCTACGCGTACATGAGCACCGTGCAGTAGGGCAAATCCACCCGCTAGCAGGTACTGCATACCCAGCAATAGAAAACTGGCTTCATGCACCCAAATCGTTGGCATGTTGAACAGGTAACGCATTACCACTTCGAAAAAGTAAAAACAGACAGCATTAACGGTCCAGAAAGAGATAAAAATGCCTGAACTCTCGCTCATCCAGTCAATGCAACGGCATAACAAGTTGCCTTTCACATGGTGATGAATAACTGGATCTTCATCAGCCAGGACTTCACCCAGATACGGGTGATCATGGGGATCCTTCTCCCTCTTTTTCTTATGGCTACGCTCTATAGCAATCATGATCAGCGGCATTACTGCCAACCAGCCCCAATACAACCAATGGGGCATTACAAAACCAAAGCCTTCTAAATCGGACATGATTTCAACCTCTACACATACTCTGGGAGAGGACTCTCCCGTTGTTCTCGCATGACTTAGTCCGTGTGCAACCTCCGGTTAGAACCATAGAGATTGCACAACGGTCAGAACCTTATTCCATGCCCTTGATGTCTTCTTCGGAGAGATATCCAACGGTGTCGTTCATCATGTACTTCAGCTGAATATCAAAAATGGCTCTGGCATCTGGGTTTTTGTTCGCCCATTTGTACCAGACTGGGATAGCGGCTTGACGGAATTTCTGGACGTCACCTTGGCTCAGGCGCGAAATCTTACTGCCCTCAGCTTTGAACTTTTCCATCGCCGACAAGTTACGCTGCTGAATAGTCAGATAATGACGCTGTGAGTAGTTACGTACTTCATTTTCAACAATATCCTGAACTTTAGGAGACAGCTTATTCCACGAACGTAAGTTAACTGTTAAGTCCATCAGGTCCACAGGCTGGTAAACAGACATAACACCTGGAGGGCCAAACAGAATATTGTTGGTCACCTGGCTGAAACCCAGTTCGTAGTTCACTGCCGGGCCTACATAATCCGCAGCATCAATGGTGCCTTTTTCAAGCGCTGGGAAGATATCTGATCCTGGCAGGCTCACCGTAGATACACCGAACTTCTGGAATACTTCTGCAACCATGCCGCCCGGTAGACGAATCTTCATACCCTTCAGGTCATCAAGACTGTTAACCGGTTTTTTCGAATGGATAATGTTGGCATCGTGGTGAATTGGACCGACATAAAACAGACCTAGCTTTTTGTAGATCTCACGAGTTTTTTCCAACATGCCCATGCTGTAGAACATAGTGTCCCACTGATGAGGCTGATCAGGACCCGCTGGGTAAGAGGACAGGAATACTGACGCAGGAATTTTACCTGACCAGTACAGCGTGAATGGGTTCATACCTTGCAATACGCCGTTACGAACCGCATCAAACAACGCATTATTGTCCGCTGCAACTGACTTTGCAGGGAAAGGTTTGAACTTAAGTTCACCGCCTGTTTTCTCTTCCATGCTGTTACACCACTCTTCAAACATGGTGTAACCCACAGTACCGGCATCCCACGTCGATTGAATCTTCCAGGTTTGTGCTGCCATAGCGGGGGTACTCGTCAGCATACCCGCACCCATGACTGCAGCAGCAGACAGTGTCAGGGATTTAAGGAAGTTACGACGATGTGGCTTTTTAGGCGTTTTAGACTCTTGCTGATTTAGGCTTCGTTTTAATTTCATGAATTAATCTCCAGAACCTTGTTATTTTTAGAATCAGGCTTGCACTGCGGAGGCTTAAACAACGTTCAGCTTTCCCGCATTGGAGGAGATCTTGTTTTCGAAAATGAAATAGGTCCAAGCATTTCATCACTGGTCCTACCAGTTATTTGGCCCCTGGAATAGACGTAATACGGGTTATGCTTCATATTATTTAGGCAATCAACGGCATTTAAAATCATTGAAGTATTCGAGATAACAACTGGTCCAACCAGTTAAAAAATTATGCAGAACGGTTCTATACCTATTTCACAAGCGATTGCTCACCACCTTGAGCAACTCATTCTTGATGGCACCCTGATGCCAGAGCAGAAAATACCTTCCGAGCGCCAGTTATCAGAGAAACTCGGCGTCTCACGTTCCATCATTCGTGAGGCTCTACACGAGCTGCAAGGACGCGGCATTATTGAAACCCGCCATGGTAAGGGCTCATTTGTCTGTAGCATGGTTGCGGAACCGGAGCAGGAAAGCACCCTGATGCAGCTGTTCTTCGGTCATAGCCGGACTTTGTATGATCTTTTTGAAGTGCGCCAGCAATTGGAAGGACAGGCGGCCTACCTCGCCGCACAACGTGCAAATGAGAAAGACCAGTACCTGATCACCAAAGCCTTTAATGCGATGGAACAAGCTGATCCTCTCAAGAATGCGGAGCTAGACCATGCTTTTCACAGAGCCATAGCAGAAGCCGCGCATAACCCCGTGTTGATCCATATCCTCACCAGCCTCAAACAACTTATGCTGCACTCGGTACAGGCATCTGTACTGAACCTTAGTCATCGTAAAGAGTTTAAGCAGCAAATTGATAAGCACCATCGTCAGATCTTTCATGCAATCATCAGTCGGCAAGGCGAGTGGGCACAAAAAGCGGCCATGGCTCATGTGCAACATGTAAGTGATTCGCTAAGGCAGATTGAGAAAGAGGAGCAGAGTATTATCCGTGCAGCCATTGATGAAAGTTCATCCCCTGCTGGTTGATAACAGGGAATGTTCTATACCGGTCTAGTCTGGGGTTTTATAACCTAATTGCGCTGAAATCTGTTCACCAACAGTTTTAATGTCGTCAACCCACTCACTACGGCGCCGTTCCATTGGTGCCGATACAGACAAACCTGCGGTAATGTTTCCCGTACTGTCATAAAGCACAACACCGATACATCCCACTCCGATCTCCGCCTCCTCGTTATCCAAACCATAACCTCGTTCAACACTTACGAGGCACTCCTCATTTAACGAGTTGATATTTGAATGAGTGTTACGGGTG